>NZ_JBFAOF010000189.1:0-9880 GCF_040675125.1 Spirillospora sp. NPDC049652
GGGGCGGGGCGCAGGAGCCGGGCGACGACCAGCGCTCCGACCCTCCCCTCGCCGCTCCCGCTCCCGTCTCCGCCTCCTCGACTTCCGCCTCCGCCTCCACCGCCGCCGAAGGGCGCGCGGTGGCCGAACCCGCCCTCTGAAAGGAACCCTCATGCCCACCGTCGACGTCCAGCTCAGCACCGGCCCCAGCACCGTCAACTACCTGCGCACGGGCACCGGCCCCGGACTCGTCCTCGTGCACGGCACCGGCGCGGACGGCCCTGGCAACTGGGGGCCGCTCATCGACGCCCTCGCGGACCGCTTCACCATCGTCGCGCCGGACCTGTCGGGCGCGGGCGCGACCCGCGACCCCGGCGGCCCGATCCTGCTGGACGACCTGGTCAGGCAGGTCCTCGGCGCGGCCTCCGACGCCGGGCTGGACCGCTTCCACCTCGCCGGCCACTCCCTCGGCGGGACCGTCGCCACCGCCGCCGCCGCGACCGCGCCCGACCGCGTCCTGTCCCTGACCGCGCACGCCGCCTGGGCCGAGACCGACCCCTGGATGGCCTTCCAGTTCGACCTCTGGGCCCGGCTCACCCGGGTCGACCCCGGTCTCCAGGCGCGCCTGCTCCAGTGCACCGCCATGGGCGACGCCACCCTGCGCGCCCGCACCGCCGCCGACTTCCAGGCGGCGACGGACGGCTTCACCCAGGCGCTCCAGGCCGCCTCGGACGGCTACCTCCGCCAGATCGAGACCGACATCGCCGTCGACATCACCGGCCTGCTCCCCCGGATCACCGCGCCGACCGTCGTGCTCTCGAGCGCGGACGACCGCGTCGTCCCGCCCCACCACCAGCGCTTCCTCGCCGAGGCGATCGCGGGCGCGCGCCTGGTCGAGGTCCCCGGCGGGCACGGCCTGCCCTTCGAGGACCCCGAACTGTTCGTCCGCGCCTTCACCGAGATCCTGGACGGCCACGCCGCCGCGACCGGCCTCGCGGAAGCGGCACGATGACGCGCTATTCGGCCGGGGGCCGGTAGCGGGCGAGGAAGTCGCGCTCGTACGGGGTGAAGCGCCGCAGCCTGTTCTTCTCCACGTCGAACGCCACGAGCACCGAGGTCGCGCGGGCGTACACGTTCTCGTCGTCCCGCACCTCGTAGGACAGCGTGAACGACGCTCCCCGCGCCTGGGTGATCCACGTCTCCACCCGGACGGGGTGGACGGTCGGCAGCAGCGGCGTCACGTAGTCGATCTCGTGCCGCGCGACCACCATGCCGCGGATCGGCTCCTCGCCCTTGCGCACGGGGTCGCCGTGGAACATCTCCAGCCGGGCGTCCTCGAGGTAGCCGAGGAACTTCACGTTGTTCACATGGCCCTGCGAGTCGATGTCGCCGAACCTCAGGTGGAACTCGTAGACGTGCCGGAAGTCCGCCGTGGGCCGCTCGTCACCGCTCTGCATGTCCTCGCCAGGTTCGTCCGTCGATGATGGATCCGCGCGCCGATGCTACCCGCCACCCCGCCCCACCCCTTCACGGCGGGGTGCGGGCGGGGTGGCTCTGGCCATGGGGCTGGGAAGAGCGGAAGTCGGGGGGCTGGAAAGCGGAAGCGCCGCGTCCCGGTGGGGACGCGGCGCTTCCTGGCGGACCGCGGCGGACGGGCGAGGGGTTCGCCCGGCACGCGCTCGGTCAGTCGCGGGTGAGGCGGCGGTGGGTGACGCGGTGCGGACGCGCCGCGTCGGCGCCCAGACGCTCGATCTTGTTCTTCTCGTAGTCGGCGAAGTTGCCCTCGAACCAGAACCAGTTCGAGCCGTCCTCCCACGCCAGGATGTGCGTGGCGATGCGGTCCAGGAACCACCGGTCGTGCGAGGTGATCACGGCGCAGCCGGGGAACTCCAGAAGGGCGTTCTCCAGGCTGGACAGCGTCTCGGTGTCCAGGTCGTTGGTCGGCTCGTCCAGCAGCAGGACGTTGCCGCCCTGCTTGAGGGTCATCGCGAGGTTCAGCCGGTTGCGCTCGCCACCGGACAGCACCCCCGCGGGCTTCTGCTGGTCCGGGCCCTTGAACCCGAACGCGGCGACGTAGGCGCGGGACGGCATCTCGACCTGGCCGACGTTGATGTGGTCCAGGCCGTCCGAGACGACCTGCCAGACCGTCTTGTCCGGGTCGATGCCGCCGCGGCCCTGGTCCACGTACGAGACCTGGACGGTCTCACCGAGGCGCAGCTTGCCGGTGTCCGGCTGCTCCTCCCCGACGATCATGCGGAACAGGGTGGTCTTGCCGACGCCGTTCGGGCCGATGACGCCGACGATGCCGTTCGGCGGCAGGTTGAAGGACAGGCCGTCCATCAGGACCCGGTCGCCGAAGCCCTTGGTGAGGTTCTCCGCGACGATCACCGTGTTGCCCAGGCGCGGGCCCGGCGGGATCTGGATCTCCTCGAAGTCCAGCTTGCGGGTCTTGGCGGCCTCGGAGGCCATCTCCTCGTACCGCTGCAGACGGGCCTTGGACTTGGTCTGGCGCGCCTTCGGGTTCGACCGGACCCACTCCAGCTCGTCCTCCAGGCGCTTCTTGCGCTTGGCGTCCTTGTTGCCCTCGACCTTGAGCCGCTCGGCCTTCTTCTCCAGGTAGGTGGAGTAGTTGCCCTCGTAGGGGTGGCAGCGGCCCCGGTCCAGCTCCAGGATCCACGTCGCGACGTTGTCCAGGAAGTACCGGTCGTGGGTGACGGCGAGGACGGTGCCCTCGTACTTGGCGAGGAACTGCTCCAGCCAGTTGACCGACTCGGCGTCCAGGTGGTTGGTCGGCTCGTCCAGCAGCAGCAGGTCGGGGGCCTCCAGCAGGAGCTTGCACAGCGCCACGCGGCGGCGCTCACCACCCGAGAGCTTGGTCACGTCGGCGTCCGGCGGCGGGCACCGCAGGGCGTCCATCGCCTGCTCGAGCTGGGAGTCCAGGTCCCAGGCGTTGCGGTGGTCGAGCTGCTCCTGCAGCTTGCCCATCTCCGCCATCAGCTCGTCGGTGTAGTCGGTCGCCATCTGCTCGGCGATCTCGTTGAACCGGTCGAGCATCGCCTTGGTCTCGGCGACGCCCTCCTCGACGTTGCCGAGGACGGTCTTCTCCTCGTTCAGCGGCGGCTCCTGCTGCAGGATGCCCACCGTGAACCCCGGCATCAGCTTGGCGTCGCCGTTGGACGGCTGCTCCAGACCGGCCATCATCCGCAGCAGCGTCGACTTGCCGGTGCCGTTCGGGCCCAGCACGCCGATCTTGGCGCCGGGCAGGAAGTGCAAGGTGACGTCGTCCAGGACGACCTTGTCGCCATGTGCCTTGCGCACACGCTGCATCGTGTAGATGTACTCGGCCATAATCCTCAAGCCTATTGGGTCCTGAGCACCGTTCGTCGCACCCTCCCGGGCCCCGCCCCCGCCCACCCGAACCCACCCATCCCATCCACCCCTCCCGACCTCCCACCCCGCCCCCAGACCTCTCCAGGCCGGACCTGCCCCCAACAAGGCCCCCTGGCCGCCTCTCCCTCCGCGAGCCGCAACACGCAAGACGGCGCTTCCCTCACCGCCCACGCTCTCGCGAGGCCGGTCGGCGTGGCGAGGGGCCAGCCCGCCGGAGGGGGTGGGGGTTGCAAGGTGGGGTTGTTGGGGGGGCGGGGTCAGTCTTCGGAGGGGCGGGAGGCTTCCAGGGCGGGGAGGCAGACGCGGTCTCGGCCCGACTCCTTGGCCCGGTAGAGGGCCAGGTCGGCGGCGGCGAGGAGTTCGATGAGGTCGGAGCCGTGGGTGTGGAGGAGGGCCACGCCCACCGAGACCGTGACGGCGACGGTGCCGGTCTCGGCGGGGACGGCCAGGCGGCGGACGCGGCCGCGCAGACGTTCGGCGATACGGCACGCCTCCACGGTGTCGGCGCCGGGGAGCAGGACGACGAACTCCTCGCCCCCGAACCGTCCGACCACGTCGTAGTCGCGGACCTGGCCGCACAGGGTGCTGGCGACCCCGATCAGCACCTGGTCGCCGACCAGGTGGCCGTGCCGGTCGTTGACCTTCTTGAAGTAGTCGATGTCGATCAGGAGCAGGGCCAGCGCCTCGTCGGTCCGGTGCGCGCGGGACAGCTCGGCGTCCGCCTCGCGCTGCCAGGCGGCGGCGTTCAGCAGGCCGGTCTTGGCGTCGGTCCGGGCGGCGGCCTGGAGCTGCTGGTGCATCAGGCTGCGCTGCAGCAGGACGACCGGGGGCAGCGCGAGCAGCAGCAGCGCCGGGGCCACCGCGCTGGTGATCGTGACGATCACCCCGACGCACAGCTCCACCACGTCCAGCAGCAGGCTCTCGCGGTTCCAGAGGACGTCGCGCCAGCGCGCCTCGGGCGCGGCCGCGTGGGCGGCGACGGCGACGATGCCGGTGTTGAGGACGGTGAACAGGGCCGCGCAGGCGATCGCGACCGGAATGCCCGGATAGCCGTCGACGACCCAGCCGGGCCCGTCCGCCAGCGGCTCGGGCACCACCGAGTGGAAGACCACGCTCGCGCACGCCCCGGCCAGGCCGAGCGCCGAGGTCACCATGACCCGCCGGTACAGCAGCGTCCGGCGGACGCGGAACTGGAGCCACGTCTGCAGCGGGATCGGGATCAGCAGGGCGTACACCGGCGGCAGCAGCAGCGCCACCGGCAGCCACCACGCCGACAGCAGGTCGCGGGCGACGCCCGCCGGCATGCCGAGCCGGCGGGAGGCCTCGATGCAGACCCCGCCACATGCCAACAGTGCGACAAATGTCAGTAGATCTTCTATCCGGAACGAGGTGCGCCAGAGCCCCGCGGCGGTCAGCGCCAGGTGCAGCAGCACCACCGCCGGGACGTAGACGGCCAGCAAGGACGGCCGCCCGGATCCCCCTGGGCGCCGGGACGTGTGGGTCAGTTCGCCACCTCGGTCCTCGGCGGACGACTGCACTGCCGTCATCCTTCCCCCCTATGCATCACGTTGTGTAACACGATAGTTGCAACGTGTGCGGAGTGCGCCGGAAACCGGTAGCTTCGGTACTTCAACAGGTGGGCGGCCACCGTGGTCACCCACAGGGGCCGCGGGCTCCGCGGTCCCCCGCACATCCGGAGGGGGAATCCACCATGCGCGGCGTTTCCTGGGTCTAGACCTCTGGACCCTGCGCACGGCGGTCGCACAGCGACCGCGCGCCTTCGCCGCGAAGGCTCTTCGCGGCGGGCGACCATCCAGGCAGAGGCCCGCGCCGCACCGGACCGAACCGCCCGCGACGGCATGATCCCTCGCGACGGTTCCCGTTCCGGCTAGCGTCCCGGCCTCTGCGAGACCGCCCGGCCCGGTGGCCGTGCCCTCCCCGAACGGGCCGCTCCGCCGTAGCGGACCGCCCACTCCGGCCGACCGCGCGCCCGCCGGGCCACTTCCACGCCCGATCGCCTTCCGAACCCGTCCGTCCCCGGTGGCGGCCTGAGCGGTCGCCCTCTCCCCCGTCGGCCGATGTGCCGCGTCGGCCCGTCCGCTCGCGTTGTCCAGTGCGTTCAACTCCCCCGTCCGACGCCTAAGGCCCGTCGCCGTGCTCCCGTTTCCCCACGCGCCCGCCCTTGAGCCCCACGGGGTTGCTCCGTGAGATGAGCGCGTCGGCGACTTGCCCCCGAGGGCGCGGCCCCCGCCGCGTTGTCCCCTTTTCCCTTAAGACGAATCCGCGTTCCGACTCGTTCACCGGCCGCAAGCGGCATGACCCCGACCCAACCGCCAGTCCCCCCTGCCGTCCCCGACCACCCCGCCCACAGTCCACGTGTCCGTGCCGAGCGCCCCGGCACGCAGGCCCCCGGGGTGGCCGGGCCCGGTGGGGCCCGGCCTTGCAAGGGGGTCGGCTTTCTTGTGGGTCAGGCGGCCTTTGCCTCGGCTGCCTCCTCGGGGGTCTGGTCGCCGGTGAGGGCGAAGAGGTCGGAGATCTCCTGGGCCTCGCGGCGGTCGGAGTCGGTGAGGGAGTTGGAGCGGGACGCGGCGCGGAAGGCGGCGGTGCCTCGGGACAGGTCGTGGCCGAGCGTGGTCGCCTCGATCTCGGCGCAGTAGCGCCACTGGCCGTCCCGCTCGTACTGGCGGATGCGGAGGCGGCCGGTGACGATCACGGGGTGGCCGCGCGCGAACTCCGAGGCGTTGACGTTCTCGGCCAGGCCGCGCCAGCAGTTCACGGTCAGGAACATGGTCTCGATGTCCGCCCACTGCCCGGTGCCGCGGTCGAAGCGGCGCGGGGTGCAGGCCAGGCGCATGGACAGGTACGGGGTGCCGTTCGCGGTGACCAGGAACTGCGGGGTGTCGGCGACCCAGCCGATGACGGTGATCTGGGCCTCGTTCATCGGGAACCTCCGGTGTGTCGTGGTGTGCGGAGGCGTCCTTGTGACGCTTCCGCACACCACGATCGCGGAGGGTGAGGAGAGTGCGAAAGTCGCGGAGCTAGCTGTGGATAACTTCGCCTATCGGGGTGGGCGGAGTTCCCTCGGGCGGGTCAGGCGCCTCGGACCAGGTCCACGTCGTCGCGGAAGGCGGCGTAGAGGGCCAGTTCCTCGGTGATCGGCTCCAGCACCTTCTGCTCGGCCACGACCGCGATGCGGTCGCGCATGTGGCGTTCCATGCGTTCGCCGTGTTTGGCGGACGACAGGGCCACCAGGTTGCGGCAGGTCGCGGTGGTCAGCCAGCCCATGCCGAGCGTGCAGACCACCAGGACGGCCACGTACGGGATCAGGCCGGCCTCGCCCACCCAGCCGCTCGGGGCCTTGGCCACGTGGGCCGCGCCGTAGGCGACCAGCAGGCCGATCCAGGCCAGGCCGAGGACGGAGACCAGCACCAGGAAGTACTGCCACGTCTTGACCAGCCACCACCAGCGCGGCACCTGGTTGAAGTCGGGCAGCGCCTCCTTCATGGCCTCGCCGAGCTCTTCCGGCAGGTCAGCGGCGTGCCGGCGCGCGGCCGCGCGGACCGAGCGGGCCCAGGCGGGCGGGAGGCCGGTGACGATGCCGTCCGTGACGTCCAGGAGGGCGGTGTCGACCTCGCCCTGCTGCGCGCCGGTCGGGCCGGTGAAGGCGCCGCGCAGTTCCTCGCGCAGCTCGCCGAGGCGCATGCGGCGCAGGGGGTCGCTGCGGAGGCGGGCGATCATCGACAGGACGGGCCAGCCGATGAAGTCGGCGGCGCGCAGCTCGTAGGCGCTCTCCATGGCCTCGGCCACGGCCGGGGCCCCGGCGGCGTCGGTGAGGGCGCGCTTGAGGCCGTCCCGGTGCGGCTCGTCGACCGCGGTCGGGGGCTCGCTGTCGCCCTTGTACGGCACGAAGCGCTCACCGATGTCGGTGACGTCCACGACCAGGCGGTCGCTGCGGACCTGGCGGGCGGCGACGGTGTCCACGAGGACCTCGCGCAGGCCGCGCACGCCCTCCTCCGACACCGCCGAGGTCGTGACGATGCGCGGCTTGGCCAGGCCCTCGGCCTCCAGCAGGCGGCGCAGGTCGGTCACGCACTCGGCCACCTCGTCCGGGGCGAGCCGGTCGATCTGGTTCAGGACGATCAGCGTCACGCCCGCGTGCTTGGCGAACGGGACGATGTAGTTGCGGTGCAGCGCGGCGTCGGCGTACTTCTGCGGGTCGACGACCCAGATCAGCAGGTCGGCGACCGTGACGAAGCGGTCGACCTCGGCGCGGTGCATGGCCTGGATGGAGTCGTGGTCGGGCAGGTCCAGCAGGACCAGGCCCTGGAGCGAGTCGTCGGCGCGCTGCAGGTCCAGCGCGGACGCGCGGGCGTAGCGGTGCCGCTTGTCGACGTCGAGCCAGTCGAGCAGCGGGCCCGCGCCGTCCAGGCCCCAGACGCACGCGTGCGCGCGGGACGTCATCGGACGGCGCATGCCCGTCGGCGACAGCTCCAGCCCGCACAGGGCGTTGAACAGCGAGGACTTGCCGCTGCCGGTGCCGCCCGCGAGCGTCACCACGGTGTGGTCGCCCGACAGCCGCAGGCGCTGCCCGGCGCGGTCGAGCAGGACGGCGGCGTCGTCGAGCAGGGCGGCGTCGAGGCGGCCGGCGCCGGCGGTGGTGATCCGGTCCAGCGCGTCCAGCCGCGCGGTGAGGCCGGGGACGCCCAGAAGGTCCGGCGGCGGGGCCGCGACGGGCGGCGGAGCCGAGGTGGTCATCGGGCTACCTCGAGGTTGTAGACGGCCTGGTAGAGCCGGACGGGGACGGTCTCGTCGGGGATGCCGGCGGCGTCGAGCGCCTGCCCGAACCGCAGGCCCTCCTCGTCGAACAGCATCGCGATCCGGCTGCGCAGGTCGGCGCGGGCCTTGGCGCCCATGCCGCGCAGCGACTCCGCGCCGAACAGCGCCTTCAGCAGCCGCTGCGGGACGGCGCTGGTGCCGCCCTCGACGTTCACCTCGGACGTGCCGTAGCCGAGCAGGCCGATCATCAGGACGAGCGCCAGGGCCTCGGTGTCGAACGAGACGATCTTGGCGACCGAGCGCTTGGTGACGCCCTCGGTGCGGACGAGCTCCTGCACGTGGTCCTGCCAGGAGCTGACCGCGCGCGACACGCGGCGGGCCAGCTCGGGCGAGACCTCGCCGAGGCCCGGCACCGCCGACCCGGCCAGCACCTGCCTGCCCGCCGGGTGCTCGCGCCAGGCGGTCACGGCCTGCTCGGCGGCGTGCTCGGCGGCCGCCACGATCAGCGACTCCAGGCCGCCGCGCAGCGCGCCCTTCAGCGCCCGCACCCGGGCCGGGCTGCGGTGCCGGCGGGACGTGCGGCGGCCGAAGCCGAGCTTGTTGCGGCGGGTGCGGAGCGAGCGCAGCAGGTCGCCGGTGCCGGCGAAGTCCTGCCAGCGGGCGAGCACCTCGCCGCGCAGCAGCGAGCCGTTGCGGGTGGCCTCGTCCAGCTCGGCGAGGCCGCCGCCGTAGGCGGAGTCGACCAGCCCGGCCAGCTCGCCGCGGACCTCGACCTGCGCCTTCACGTGCTCGGCCAGCTCGGGGACGCGGGTGCGCAGGCTGTCCAGGACGCCGCCGAGGGTGTCGCCGATCACCACGCGGCGGTGGTCGGGGTCCTCGGCGATCCCGGTCATCCAGGCGCGGATCTCCTCGACGGCCTCCTCGGGGAGGCGGCTCTCCTCGACCCGGGTCTCGGGGACGATGAAGCGGCGCGCGTCGCCGACGCCGTGCTCGCCGAGCATCTCGCCGAAGTGGTCGACGATCTCGGCGCCCGCGCCGTCCTGCACGCGGGACAGCACCACGCCGATCGTCGCGCCCTGCTCGCGGGCGCGCTCCAGCATCTGCCAGACCATCGCGTCGGCGTACCGGGACGCGGTGACCACGCACAGCCAGACGTCGGCGGCGGCCATGAGCTTGGTCGCGAACTCGTAGTGGTCCTCGAAGACCGAGTCGAAGTCGGGGCTGTCCAGCAGGGCCAGGCCCGGCGGCAGCTCCTCGCTGGTGATCACGACGAGCTGGTCGCCGGCGATCGCGTCCGGGGCGGGGCCCTTCACCCGGCCCATGCCGGGCAGCAGCGGCCCCTCCAGGAACCACTCGGCGTGGTCGGGGTGGCACACCAGGATCGGGCTGGAGGTCGTCGGGCGGAGCACGCCGGTGGCGCTGACCCGGCTACCGACCAGCGTGTTCACCAGCGTGGACTTGCCCGCGCCGGTGGATCCGCCGAGCACGACCAGCATCGGGGCGCTCGCGCCCTCGATCCGCGGCAGCGCGTAGTCGACGAGCTGGTTGCGCAGGTCGAGCCGCTGCTCGCGGGCCTCCTCGACCCCGGGCACGTCCAGGACCAGCTCGAACGCGCCGAGCTGGTCGCGCAGGCCGGACAGCGCGCGGGTCAGGTCGCCCTGGCGCGTTCCGACGCCGGGCAGGGTGCCGGCCTCGGCGGCCCTCGCCGCCGCGACCAGGCGTTCGCCGGCCTTCC
>NZ_JBFAOF010000190.1:0-9857 GCF_040675125.1 Spirillospora sp. NPDC049652
ACGGGACGCCCGGCGACAAGGCACTGCCGGCCACCCGGCGGGCCGTCCGGGTGACCGGACGGTCCGCCGGGGCGGCGGTCAGGCGCGGCGGAGGCGGTAGGTGAGGCCGAGCTCGGCGTCGTTGAACGCCTGGAGGTCCGCGTCGGGACGTCCCTCGGTCACCGTGGTCGCGAGCACCTCGCCGGCGAGGACGCCGGAGTGCTCGCGCAGCGCCTCGGCGAGGTCGCCGCCCGGCGCGTCCCACCACAGCTCGATGCGGTCGGTGACGTCCAGGCCGATGGCCTTGCGGCTGTCCTGGACGAGCCGGACGACCTCGCGCACGAGCCCGGCGCGGCGCAGCTCGGGCGTGACGGTCAGGTCGAGCGCGACGGTCTCGCCCTGCCCGGACTCGACCGCCCAGCCCGACTTCGGCCGCTCGGTGACGATCACGTCGGCGGCGGTCAGCTCGACCGTCCCGACGCCGTCCGCCTCGACCGAGGCCGTGCCGGACGGCCCGCGCAGCGCGCCGACCAGCTCGGCCGGGTCGGCGGAGGTGACGGCCTTGGCGACCTTCGGCGCGTCCTTCTTGAACCGGCCGCCGAGCGAGCGGAAGTTCGGCTTGACCTCGTACTCGACCAGGTCGCCGCCGATGGACGCCAGGTCCTGCACGGACTGCACGTTCAGCTCGTCGGCGATCTGCGCGCGCAGCTCGTCCGGCAGGCCGGCCCAGCCGGACGCGCCGGCGAGGGCGCGGCCGAGCGGCTGCCGGGTGCGGACGCCGGACGCGACGCGCGCCGCGCGGCCGAGCTCGACCAGCCGCCGGACCAGCGCCATGTGCTCGGTGAGGGCCGGGTCGAGCAGGTCCTCCCGGACGGCGGGCCACTCGGTGAGGTGCACCGACTCGGGCGCGTCCGCGGGCCGGATCACGTCCCAGACGTGGTCGGTGATGAACGGCGTCATCGGCGCCATCAGCCGGGTCAGGGTCTCCAGGCACTCGTAGAGGGTCGCGAACGCCGAGGCGCCCTCGGCCGTCTCCGGGCCCGCCCAGAACCGCCGCCGGGACCGGCGCACGTACCAGTTGGACAGGTCGTCGACGAACTCGGCGAGGCGGCGTCCGGCGCGCGCGGTGTCGAACTGCTCCAGCGCGTCGTCCACCTCCTTGACCGTGCGGTGCAGCTCGGCGAGCGCCCAGCGGTCCAGCAGCGGGCGGTCGGCCGGGGCGGGCGCCTCGGCGGCGCGGTCCGGCGTCCAGGCGCGCGCGCCCTCGCCCTCACCGGCGGCGTTGGCGTACAGGACGAAGAAGGACGCGGTGTTCCAGTAGGTGAGGAGCACCTTGCGGACGATCTCCTCCAGCGTGTTGTGGCCGACCCGGCGGGACGCCCACGGCAGGCCGCCGGCCGCCATGAACCAGCGCAGGGCGTCCGCGCCGTGCTGGTCCATCAGCGGGATCGGCTGGAGCACGTTGCCGAGGTGCTTGCTCATCTTGCGGCCGTCCTCGGCGAGGATCAGGCCGAGGCACAGCACGTTCTCGTAGGACGACCGGTCGAACACCAGCGTGCCGACGGCCATCAGCGAGTAGAACCAGCCGCGCGTCTGGTCCTGCGCCTCGCAGATGAACTGCGCGGGGTAGGACTGCTCGAACACGTCCTGGTTCTTGTGCGGGGCGCCGAACTGCGCGAACGGCATCGAGCCCGAGTCGTACCAGGCGTCGATGACGTCCGGGACGCGCCGGGCGGTGCCGCCGCAGGACGGGCAGGCGAAGGTGACGTCGTCCACGTACGGGCGGTGCGGCTCCAGCGTGGCGAGGTCGCGTCCGGCGAGCTCACCGAGCTCCTTGAGGGAGCCGACGCAGGTGACGTGGTCCTCGTCGTCCTCGCAGACCCACAGCGGCAGCGGCGTGCCCCAGTAGCGGCTGCGGGACAGCGACCAGTCGACGTTGTTGCGCAGCCACTCGCCGTACCGGCCCTCCTTGACGTTCTCGGGGAACCAGTTGGTCTTCGCGTTCTCCTCAAGGAGCCGCTCCTTGACCGCGGTGGTGCGGATGTACCAGGCGGGCAGCGCGTAGTACAGCAGCGCGGTGTGGCAGCGCCAGCAGTGCGGGTAGCTGTGGTCGAAGTGGCCGCCCTTGAACAGCAGGCCGCGGATCCGCAGGTCCTCGGTGAGGCGCTCGTCGGCGTCCTTGAAGAACGTCCCGCCGACCAGGGGGACGGACGCGAGGAACCGGCCGTCCGGGCCGACCGGGTTGACGATCGGCATGCCGTAGTTCTTGCAGACGGTCATGTCGTCGGCGCCGAAGGCGGGAGCCTGGTGGACGAGGCCGGTGCCGTCCTCGACGGTGACGTAGTCGCCGAGCACGACGTAGTGCGCGTCGGGGATCTCGACCAGCTCGAACGGCCGCTGGTACGGGGTGCGCTCCAGCTCGCGGCCCTGGAAGGACGCCAGGACCTCCGCGTCCTCGCCGAGCACCCGCGCGAGCAGCGGCTCGGCGACGACCAGCACCTCGTCGGAGTCCGCCGGGCGGGCGGCGACGTAGGTGACGTCCGGGTGGACGGCGACGGCGGTGTTGGACACCAGCGTCCACGGGGTGGTCGTCCAGATCAGCAGCTTGGCGTCCAGCTCGGCGAGCGGGCCGGAGGTGACCGGCATCCGGACGTACACCGAGGGGCTGGACACGGTCTCGTACCCGCCGGGCTGGCCCAGCTCGTGGTCGGACAGGCCGGTGCCGCAGCGCGGGCAGTACGGGGTGATGCGGAAGTCGCGGAACAGCAGGTCCTTGTCGAAGACCTGCTTCAGCGACCACCAGACCGCCTCGACGTAGGACGGGTCCATCGTGCGGTAGGCCTGGGACATGTCGACCCAGTAGCCCATCCGCTCGGTCATCTCCTCGAAGGCGTCCACGTGGCGCAGGACCGACTCGCGGCAGCGGTCGTTGAACTCCGCGACGCCGTACTCCTCGATGTCCTTCTTGCCGGTGAGGCCGAGCTCCTTCTCGACGGCGACCTCGACGGGCAGGCCGTGGCAGTCCCAGCCGGCCTTGCGCGGGACGTGGTAGCCCTTCATGGTCCGGAAGCGCGGGAAGACGTCCTTGAAGACGCGGGCCTCCACGTGGTGGACGCCCGGCATCCCGTTGGCGGTGGGCGGGCCCTCGTAGAACACCCAGCGGGGGCCGCCGGCGGTGCGCTCCAGCGACCGCTCGAAGATCTTGTTCTCCTGCCAGCGGCGCAGCATGTCCCGCTCCAGGGCGGGCAGATCGACCTGCGCGGGCAGGGGCCGGAACTGACGGCTCACGGTCGGCGGACCTCCGGATCGACGTGTCGGACGACGTTTCCGGAGGGACGAGGCGCGAGCCCCGCGGTACCACCCTCCTTGACCGCGCGCGAGGGCGCGGCCCGCTTCGTTGAGCCGCTCGGCTGCCGGTTCTACTGGGCCCGCCGTCCGGTGGGACGTGCCGGGCCGTTCCTCCGGCGGCTCCGGGGTGATCAGACCGCCGGGCCGGTCCCCGGGCTCGCACCGTCCCCGGGTCGCTCAGGACCGCCTTCGGCGGCAGGTGTCCCCATCTTCGCCTGCCGACAAGACTGCTGGACTGAGGGTAACGCACGGCGCGTCCGAACTCTTCCGGATATCCGCGCGGCCCGGCGTCGGATGCGGCCCCGCCGGTGGGCCGCGGGGGACGTCCGCGGGGCCGGGGGCGGCCATGTGATGTGAGGTGCGTCACGCTGGCAAAGGTTGGGCATGCCTGCCGAATCGGGGGTTTCTCGGCTCGGGGGCACCGGGCATATTGCGGGCTGTACTCGGCCCGGACACCTCGTCCGGGCCGCAACATCAGGGGGAATGGGGACCTATGCTGCCCGCACCGTCCGTCGAGAAGACCAGCGCGAGGAAGGCCGCCCCGGCCGGCGCCCGCACCACCCGGACGGCCGCCAGGAGCACCACCGAGCGCGCGGCGTCCAAGCGCCCGGCGCGTACACCAGCGAGGACCCCGGCGAGGGGCGCGGCGGCCAAGACGAAGCCGCCCGCCAAGGCCCCCGCGAAGACGCCGTCCAAGTCACCGGCGAAGACCCCGTCCAAGGCCCCGGCCACCGCGAAGGGCGGGGCGAAGGCCCCGGCGAAGAGCCCGGCCAAGGCCCCGGCGAAGGCCCCCGCGAAGACGTCGGCGAAAGCGCCCGCGAAAACCGCGGCCAAGGGCAAGACGCCCGCCCGGACGACCGGAAAGGCGGTGGCCAAGAGCTCCGCCAAGGCCCCCGCAAGAACGGCGGCCGAGGTTCCGGCGAAGAACGCCGCCAAGGCCGGCGTCAGATCGGCGGGCACCAAGGCCGAGGCCGGCGCCGGAGCCAAGACGGCCGCCGCCGAGCTGCCCGTCCGCGGGGACGAGGCGAACTGGACCGAGACCGAGCTCGCCGAGGTCCGGGCCGTCCTCGGGGCCAACATCGCCGCGCTGGAGGCGGAGATCATCGAGCTGTCCTCGCACATCGCCGACGAGAGCGGCGAGGGGGCCGGGGACGACCAGGCCGACGCGGGGGCCAAGACCTACGAGCGCGAACACGAGCTCTCCCTGACCTACAATTCCCGTGACCTGCTCGCGCAGAACGAGCGGGCCATCCAGCGCATGGACGCCGGGACGTACGGGGAGTGCGAGTCGTGCGGCAAGCCGATCGGCAAAGCCCGCCTTCAGGCCTATCCCCGCGCGACGCTGTGCGTGACCTGCAAACAACGCGAGGAACGTCACTGAATTGACCTCAGCCAGCAGCCCCCCGGCGGGCACACCGGAGACGCCAGGAGCCCCGCCGAGCGGCGCGCGGGACCCGATCCCCACCCCCGGGGCGGACGGCGGACGGGTCCGGCCGCGCCGGATCGGCGCGCTGGTCGCCGTCGCCGCCGCCGCCCTGGCGACCGACATCGTGTCCAAGGTCGTCGTGGTGTCGACCCTGACCGACGGCGACACCGTCCGGCTGCTCGGCGGGCTGCTGACGCTGCGCCAGACCCGCAACAGCGGGGCCGCGTTCTCGATCGGCACCGGCTACACCTTCGTCTTCACGATCATCGCGCTCGGCGTGGTGGTCGCGATCGTCCGGACCGCCCGGAACCTGCGCAGCGTCCCGTGGGCGGTGTGCCTCGGCCTGCTGCTCGGCGGCGCGCTGGGCAACCTGGTCGACCGGGTGTTCCGCGCCCCCGGCCTGTTCAAGGGCCACGTGGTCGACTGGATCGAGCTGCCGCACTGGCCGGTCTTCAACCTGGCCGACTCGGCGATCTGCTGCGGCGGCGTGCTGGCCGTCCTGCTGGCCGCGCGCGGACTGCAGGTGGACGGAACCCGCGTCGGCGACGAGACCGACGCCGGCACCGGCCCGGACGGCGACTCCGGCACCGGCGGCGACTCCGGCACCGGGCGGACGGACGAGACGGGCGAGCGCAAGGAGGGCGCCGCGTGAGCGACGTGCGCAGCCTCCCCGTCCCCGACGGCCTGGAGGGTGAGCGCGTCGACGCCGCCCTCGCCCGGCTGTTCGGCCTGTCCCGCGGCCGCGCCGCCGACATCATCGCCGCCGGGGACGTCCTCCTCGACGGCAAGGAGGTCGCCAAGTCCGACCGGGTGACCGGCGGGTCGTGGCTGGAGGTCACCCTCCCGCCGCCGCCGTCCGCGCCCGTCCCGGTCGCCGAGCCCGTCCCCGGCATGGGCATCCTCTACGAGGACGACGACATCGTCGTGGTGAACAAGCCGATCGGCGTCGCCGCGCACCCGACCGTTGGCTGGACGGGCAAGACCGTCCTCGGCGGCCTGCTCGGGGCCGGGCACACGATCGCCACGTCCGGCGCGTCCGAGCGGCAGGGCATCGTGCACCGGCTGGACGCCAACACCACCGGCGCGATGGTCGTCGCCAAGAGCGAGACCGCCTACTCCCGGCTCAAGCGCGCGTTCAAGGAGCGCCGCATCGACAAGCGCTACCAGGCGCTCGTCCAGGGCCACCCCGACCCGTTCCGCGGCACCGTGGACGCGCCGATCGACCGGCACCCCTCGCACGACGGCCGGTTCGCGGTCG
This sequence comes from Spirillospora sp. NPDC049652, assembly GCF_040675125.1. Classification (NCBI taxonomy): domain Bacteria; kingdom Bacillati; phylum Actinomycetota; class Actinomycetes; order Streptosporangiales; family Thermomonosporaceae; genus Spirillospora; species Spirillospora sp. NPDC049652. Next base: position 6,012 of record NZ_JBFAOF010000190.1, read on the forward strand.
TCGCGGGAGGCAAGCCGTCGGTGACGCACTACGACACGGTCGAGGCATTCCGCCACGCGACGCTGCTGGACGTCGACCTGGAGACCGGCCGCACGCATCAGATCCGCGTGCACATGTCGGCGATCAGGCACCCGATCGTCGGGGACATGGCCTACGGCGCCGACCCGACCCTCGCCGCCCGGCTGGGGCTGAAGCGCCAATGGCTGCACGCCGTCCGGCTGGGGTTCGAGCATCCCGGCCACGGCGAGTGGGTCGAGTTCGAGAGCCCCTACCCCGACGACCTCGCCCGCGCCCTGGAGATCGTCGCCGCGGAGTCTTGAGCTCCGCTTGACCGTCCGCGCCTCCCGGCCGGGTACCAATGCCCCATATCCGGTGTCGCGTCCCGACGCCGGGGACGACCACCGGGGGGCGGGCGTGAGCGAGGACGACGAGCGGGGGAGGGGCGCCAACCGGGCCGCCGACGCGGCCCGCGACATGGCCCGGCAGATCGCCTCGGCGGCCCGCGAGGAGGCGGCCCTGGTCCTGGACGCGGCGCGGGCGGGCCGGCCCCCGGTCGGCATCCCGCGCGGGGACGAGGACGAGGGCTACCACCAGTCGCTCAAGCCCCGGCACGTCCAGATGATCGCGATGGGCGGCGCGATCGGCGTCGGGCTGTTCCTCGGCACCTCGCAGCGGCTGCACTCCGCCGGTCCCGCGCTCGTGCTCGCCTACGCCGCCGCCGGGGTCGCCGCGTTCTTCGTGATGCGGGCCCTCGGCGAGCTGGTGCTGTACCGCCCGACGACCGGCAGCTTCGTCTCCTACGCGCGCGACTTCATCGGCGAGTGGGCCGGGTTCGCCAGCGGCTGGATGTACTGGCTGAGCTGGGCGATGACCGGCGTCGCGGAGATCACCGCCGTCGGCATCTACGTGCACTACTGGGCCCCCGGCTTCCCGCAGTGGCTGTCGGCGCTGCTCGCCTTGGCGGTGCTGCTGACCGTCAACCTGGTGTCGGTGCGGCTGTTCGGGGAGCTGGAGTTCTGGTTCGCGATGCTGAAGGTCGCCGCGATCCTGGCCTTCCTGGTCGTCGGGGTCGTCCTGCTCGCCACGCACGCGGGGGTCGGGCCGTCCCACCACGCCGAGCTGCCGAACCTGGTGGACTTCGGCGGCTTCCTGCCCCGCGGGCTGTGGGCGGTGCTGCTGAGCCTGCAGGGCGTGATCTTCGCCTACGCCGCGATCGAGATGGTCGGGATCTCGGCCGGGGAGGCGCAGAACCCGCGCGAGGTCATGCCGCGCGCCATCAACGGCGTGGTCTGGCGGATCGTCCTGTTCTACGTCGGCGCGGTGGCGCTGCTCGTCGTGGTCCTGCCGTGGACGGTCTACCCGCGCGACCGCAGTCCCTTCGTGACCGTGTTCACCTACCTCGGCGTGCCGGGCATCGGCGGCATCATGAACCTGGTCGTGCTCACCGCCGCCGTGTCGTCCTGCAACTCCGGCCTGTACTCCACCGGACGGATCCTGCGGTCGCTGTCGCAGCGCGGCGAGGCGCCCGCGTTCACCGGGCGGATGAACTCCCGGCACGTCCCCTACGGCGGGATCCTGCTCACCTCGCTCGTGTACTTCGCCGGGGTCGTGCTGAACGTGTTCCTGCCGCACAAGGCGTTCGAGATCGCCACGTCCATCGCGTCCCTCGGCGTCCTGACGACCTGGGCGGCGCTGCTGTACGCGCAGGTCCGCTTCCGCAGCGCGGCGGCGCGCGGCGAGGTGGAGCGGCCCGGCTACCGGATGCCCGGCTCGCCCTACACCAACTGGGCGACCCTCGCCTTCCTCGGGGCCATCGTGCCGCTGATGGTCTTCGACGGCGACCAGAAGTGGGCGGTCGCCGCCATCCCGTTCGTCGCGCTGTCGCTGTACGCCGGCTGGCGCGCGGTCAACCGCCGCCGGGTCGCCGTCGCGCCCGCCGAGGTCGTGCCCGCGGAGGCGGTGGCCGCCGAGGCCGTCCCCGACGAGGGCGGCATCTGAAGCGCCGTCCGGCCGGTCGCCGCGGACGCCGCCGCCCTGCGGGTCAGGAGGACGCGGCGGCGGACGACTCCTCGGCGGCCTCCAGCCCGGCCTCGATCACGGCGTTCATGATGCGGGCGAGCCGCTCCGCGCCGAGCGCGGGCGCGCGCTCGGCCATCGCCGCGACGATCCGCCGCTCCCGCTCGGGGTTGCGCCCGGCGAAGCCGCCGACCGGCTTGAGCCGCTGCACCACGCCCGCCACCTCGGCCCGGTGCGCCAGCAGGTCGGCGAGCGCCGCGTCGATCGTGTCGATCGCGGTCCGCGCCGCGTCCAGGTCGGCGATGTCCGCCGGGTCGGGCAGGCAGATCCGCAGTTCCTCGGCCATCCGGGGTCCTCTCGTCAAGGGCGGCCCCTCAAGCCGTACCCGGGGCCGCGCGTTCGCATGAAAAAAGACGAAGCCCTGTGGGGCTCCGCCTTCTGCCGGCTCCGGGGTCGTCGCTCAGGTCGCGCCGACCGGCTCACCCGGAGCCGGCTGCGTAAACCCGAAATAGCGACGTGTCACGATCGCGATGCTAGAGGACGCGGCGATCCCGTGCCAATCACCAGGACGGACGTCTCACGCGCTGAGACGCCTGACCGTCCACCGGCCCGGGGCCCCACAGGGCCGCGAAGACGCCTAACCTTGCCCTGACGGCCTTCGGGACCATCGCACGGACGGGGCGCGCAGTGGCCAACGATCGGACGACGGGCGGACGCGGATCGCCACAGGTGCCGCCGCTGCTCGCCTCGGCGGCGGCGTGGGCCTGGCGGCTCATCGCCATCGGCATCGTCGTCTACGGCCTGACCTGGGTGGTCGGCACCCTCAAGATCGTCTTCCTGCCGTGCGCGATCGCGCTGTTCGTGACGGCCCTGCTGCGGCCGCTGACCGTCCGGTTGCAGGGCATCGGGCTCAGCGCCCTCGCGGCGACCTGGCTGACGCTGCTGTTCGCGCTGGCCGTCCTCGGCGGCATCGGCACCTACGTCGGGATCCAGGCGAACGAGGAGTTCCCCAAGCTGGTCACGGAGGTCCAGGGCACCGCCAAGTCCGTCCAGCACTGGCTGGAGAACGGGCCCCTGCACGTCCAGCACTCGAAGCTCAACGACGCGGTCGACCAGGGCAGCAAGTGGGTCGAGGCGCGGCGCGGCATGCTGGCCAGCACCGCCCTGGACTGGGGGACGGCGACCATCGAGGCGCTGGCCGCGATCGTCTTCCTGCTGTTCGTGACGTTCTTCCTGCTCAAGGACGGCCCCGGCATCTGGGACTGGACGACCAGCGGGCTCGGCCGCTACCGGGCGCGGGTCGACCGCGCGGGCCGCGCCGGCTGGGAGACGCTGTCCCAGTACGTCCACGGGACGGTGCTGGTGGCCGCGATCCACGCCGTGGTGCTGGCGATCGTCCTGGCCGTGATGGGGGTGCCGCTGGTCGCCCCGCTGGCCGTCGTGATCTTCCTCGGCAGCTTCATCCCGATCGTCGGCATCTTCGTGGGCGGCGGCCTGGCCGTGGCCGTCACCTTCGGCGCCAAGGGCGGCGTGGCGGCGCTGATCTTCCTCGGCATCCTGCTGGTCGAGCACCAGCTGGAGTCCCACCTCCTGCAGCCGATGGTCGTGGGACGCTGGGTCCGCCTGCACCCCCTCGCGGTCATCCTCGCGATCACCACCGGCGGCGTCCTCGCGGGCATCCCCGGCGCCGCCGTCGCCGTCCCCATCGTCGCCGTCGTCTACCGGGCCTGGCCGGCCCTGCGGGGCACCGACGAACCCACCCCGGCCGAGGACGCCGACGGCCCGCCGGGCGACACCGGCGGCCTGTCCCGGCTCGCGCGGGGCCCGTCC
>NZ_JBFAOF010000191.1:0-9848 GCF_040675125.1 Spirillospora sp. NPDC049652
CACGTCGCCCCGCCGGTAGGCCCCGGTGACCACCGGGCGGGGGCCGCCGCAGGCCGTCGCGAGGGCGTCGGCCAGGTCGCCGATCGTGCGGGGTCGGCCGCTCGCGATGTTGTAGGCGGCGAAGGGCGCGTAGGACGGGTGTTCCAGCGCCAGGACGTTCGCTCGGGCCACGTCCCGGACGTGGATGAAGTCGCGGCGCTGGAGGCCGTCCTCGAAGACCTGCGGGGCCTCGCCCCGGAGCAGGGCCGAGCGGAAGAGGGCGGCGACGCCCGCGTAGGGGGTGTCGCGTGGCATCCGGGGGCCGTAGACGTTGTGGTAGCGCAGGGCGATGACCGATCCGCCCGTCATGCGCGCCCACGACGCGGCGAGGTTCTCCTGGGCGAGTTTCGTGTCGGCGTACACGTTGCGCGGGTCGGCGGAGGCGCTCTCGTCGATCGTCCCGGGGCGCAGCTGCCGGGCGCATCGCGGACACGCCGGTTCGAAGACGCCGGACGCCAACGCCGACTCGGCACGCGGACGCGGACGTGTCCGGCCGTGCACGACGCATTCGTAGGAGCCTTCGCCGTAGACGACCATGGACGACGCCAGCACCAGTTTCCGCACGCCCGCGCGGGCCATCTCCGCCAGCAGGACGGACGTCCCCAGCGCATTGACGGACGTGTAGGCCGGCAGGTCGTACACGTCAACGCCGAGCCCGACCATCGCGGCCTGGTGGCAGACGGCGTCGACGCCCCGGACGGCTCGGGCGACGGCGGTCGCGTCCCGCACGTCGCCGGGGCCGCCGTTGAACCCCGTCCGAGGGGCGGTCGGCGCACCGGCGTCCGTGTCGGCCGCGGCCGCGGCAATGTCGAAGGGGACGACGTCATGGCCGGACGCCTCCAGGGCGTCCGCGATGTGCGAACCGATGAAGCCCGCCGATCCCGTGAGCAGCACTCGCATGGCCCGAACGTAGGTCGCGGAGCCGTCGCCCGGTCCGAATCCGGGGCAGCCGTATGAACCTCGTAAGAACTTCCCCGCCGGGCCGGGCGGCCCGCTGGATCCCCTCGCGAAGCGCCTTGCGACGGAAATCCGGACAGTTCTGCGCTTTACGCCCCCTGTCGGCTGTCAGGTGGCGGGTGCCGCAGGCCGGGGAGGTTCGCTTACAGCCTGACAACACGGACCTTCTTGTGGACGGCCCCGGGCATCGACGAGCATGATCTCCGCCTCGGCAAGACGTCGGCGCCCAAGGCCGTCGCCCGCACCGCGCGTCGTTGGGTTCCCGGCCTGGACGACAGGCCGAAGTCCGATCCGCTCAGGGGTCCGCGACCCCGGTTCCAAGCACGTGAAAGGGACAAGCATGAAGGTGCTCGGCAAGGCTCTGACCACGGCGGCCGCCGTGGCCGCGCTCGGCGGGGGCGTTCTCGCCACCACCGCCTCGTCCGCTGACGCCGCCGGCCGTAACGGGAAGTGCGACACCGGCGAGTTCTGCCTGTACTACAACAGCAACCAGAAGGGCTCGCTCTCCGACTTCACCGGGTCGATCGGCAACTACGGGGACAAGCAGCCGGGCTGCTACGACTTCAAGAGCGCGGGCGCGGGCAAGGGCAAGTGCGTCAAGAACGCCGCCGCGTCCGTCTGGAACCGCAGCAGCAAGACCGTCCGCGTGTACTTCAACAGCAACTACGGCGGCCGGTACCAGGACTTCAAGGCCGGGGCGAAGGGCAACCTCAACTCCGGTCTGAAGAACCAGAACGCCTCGCACTCGTTCGGCGTCCCGAAGCCCGGCAGCGGGCAGACGCCGCGCAACGACTACGACCACAACGCGCGCGGCTTCGCCCAGAACAACTGCACCGCGTTCGCCGCCTACCGCATCGCGAGCCGCCTCGGGGTCCGCAGCTTCAACAACCACTGGAAGACGACCTGGGGCAACGCCGGCATGTGGGACAACGCCGCGCGCCGGGTCGGGGTGAAGGTCGACAAGACGCCGAAGGTCGGCGCGATCGCCGTCAACGACGTCCACAAGGTCGGCCACGTCGCCTACGTGAACAAGGTCTACTCGGACGGCTCGTTCGACGTCGAGGAGTACAACTGGAACACGCCGCTGCACTACGGCACGCGGCACCACCTGCGCGTGAGCAACGCCCAGTCGGCCTTCCAGTGGATGCTCCACTTCTGATCGCCCGGCCCCGCTCCCCCGCCGTGACGTGAGCCTCGGCGAGGAGTGAGAGCGCGGGTGGGGGCTTGTGCCTCCACCCGCGCTTTTCCGTTTCCCTCAGTTGGCGTGGAAGTCGTAGGGAAGGTCGTCGTAGACCTTGTAGACGCAGTCCGCGCCCTGCAGGCACTTGCCCCAGTGGACGGCCTTCGAGGGGTAGTAGAGGAAGTCGCCTCGGCCGATGCGGGCGTGCGGTCCGCCCTCGACGTTCCAGACCAGCTTCCCCGAGATGCCCAGGACGTGCTCGGGGCTGGTGTGCCAGTGCGGGGCGAACTCGGTGCCCGCCTTCAGGCGGAAGACGCTTTCGGACGGGCCCGTCGCGGGGTTGCCGCGCAGCGGCTTGTAGGTGCATCCGGCGAGGCCCTCGCAGGGCAGCCACCGGCCGCCGTGGAGCGGAACGTAGACCGGCTCGTCCGCGGTGGGTGTCGGCACGGTTGTCGGCGCGGGGGACGTCTGGGCGGCGGCTTCGGAGGCGGTGAGCAGGAGCCCGGCGGCTCCCGCCGCGAGCACGAGGTGACGCAGGCGCATCAGGGACACTCCAATATTCGGACTGCGGTCCGCTTATAGTAAACGGACCGCAGTCCGGATGTCCATCCGGCCGCCGTGCCGCGCGGGTTCCGGGGGAACGCCGACCCTCGATGCGCGGGCCGGAGCCGGTGCATGGGCCGGGTCAGCGGACCAGCCGGAAGAACGCGCGGACATCGGTGACCAGCAGGTCGGGTGCTTCCATCGCGGCGAAGTGGCCGCCCCGGTCGAACTCCGACCAGTGCACGACACGGTGTTCGCGTTCGGCGATCCGCCGGACCCCGGCGTCACCGGGGAAGACGGCGACGCCGTGCGGCACCGCCGAGTACTCGGACGCCGCGCCCCAGCCCTTCCGGCCTTCCTTGTAGAGGCGGGCGGCCGAGGCGGCCGTCCCGGTGAACCAGTAGATGCTCACGTCGGTGAGCATCTGGTCGAGGTCCACCGCGTCCTGAGGCAGTTCGCGGGCCGGGTCGGTCCACTCCTTGAACTTCTCCACGATCCACGCCAGCTGGGCCGCGGGCGAGTCGTGCAGCCCGAACGCCAGGGTCTGCGGCCGAGTCGCCTGGATGATCGCGTAACCGGCCCGGTCCTGGTCCTGGTACTGGCCGAGGCGGGCGAGCTCGGCAGGGGTGAGCCCGTCGAACTCGGCCGGGTCGCCGCCCGGGAACCCGAGCGCGCCGTTGACGTGCACGCCGACGACGTTCTGCGGGGCGATGCGGCCGAGCATCGGCGAGATGACCGAGCCGCTGTCGCCGCCCTGCGCGCCGTATCGCCGGTAACCGAGCCGGTTCATCAGCTCCGCCCACGCCCGTGCGACCCGCTGCAGGTCCCAGCCGGTCTCGGTGGTGGGCCCCGAGAACCCGAACCCGGGGATCGACGGGGCGACGACGTGGAAGGCGTCGGCCGGGTCGCCGCCGTGGGCTCGGGGATCGGTGAGCGGGCCGATGACCTTGGTGAACTCGGCGATCGAACCGGGCCAGCCGTGCGTGAGGATCAGCGGGATCGCGTCCGGCTCGGGCGAGCGGACGTGCAGGAAGTGGATGTTCTGGCCGTCGATCTCGGTCGTGAACTGCGGATACTCGTTGAGGGCTGCCTCCTGCCCGCGCCAGTCGTATGCCGTCCGCCAGTACTCGGCCAGCTCCTTCGCGTACGAGGACGGGACGCCGTACGACCAGCCGGTGCCGGGCAGCTCGTCCGGCCAGCGGGTGCGAGCCAGCCGGTCGCGGAGGTCCTCCAGGTCGGCTTGGGGGATGTCGATCCGGAACGGGGTGATTTGCGCCATGCCTGGGACGTTAGGATCTGCCTAGGACGAGTCCGGTCCTAGGTTGGCGCAGGATGAAAGCATGTTGGAGACCTCGGCACGACTCCTCCGATTGCTGTCCCTCCTGCAGACCCACCGCGACTGGTCCGGCGCGGAACTGGCGGAGCGGCTCGGCGTCACGATGCGGACCGTACGGCGCGACGTGGACCGGCTGCGAGAACTGGGTTATCCCGTGCACGCCACCGCCGGCGCGCCGGGCTACCGGCTGGGCGCCGGGTCCGACCTGCCGCCGCTGCTGCTCGATGACGACGAGGCGGTCGCAGTGGCGGTGGGGCTGAGGACGGCCGCAGGAGGCACCGTCGCCGGGATCGAGGAGACGTCCGTGCGGGCGCTCGCGAAGCTCGAACGGGTGCTGCCCGCACGACTGAGGCATCGGGTTCATGCGCTGCAGTCGATGACCGTGCCCATGACCGGGGCCGCGGCGCCCGTGGACCCCGGAGCGCTGACCGCCATCGCCGCGGCCTGCCGAGATCACGAGGTACTGCGGTTCGACTACCGGTCGCACCAGGACCGGGAGAGCCGCCGTTCGGCCGAGCCCTATCGGCTCGTGCATTCGGGACGCCGGTGGTATCTCGTGGGCTGGGACCTCGGCAAGGAGGACTGGCGGACGTACCGGGTCGACCGGCTGCGCCTGAGGACGCCGAACGGGCCGCGCTTCGTCCCCCGGGACCCGCCCGACGACGACCTCGCCGCCTACGTGGCCCGGGCGATCTCCAGCGCTCCGTACCGCTTTCAGGTGCGCTTGACCATGCACGCCCCGGCCGAGGTCGTGGCCGAGCACATGCCGCCGACGGTGGCGACGGTGGAGCACGTCGACGCGGAGACATGCGTCCTGCTGTGCGGTGCGAACAGCCTCGACGAGATCATCGTGTGGGTCGCCCTGATGGACATCGGGTTCGAGGTGCACGACCCGCCGGAGCTGGTCGAGCGGCTCGGCGCCATGGCCGACCGTCTCCGGGCGGCACGCGTTCGGTGATCAGGGCGCGCAGCGCCTCGTCGACCTCGTGGATCGTCTAGAGGTATCCCTCGCGGATGGCGTAGGCGACCGCGTGCGCGCGGTTGCGCAGGTGCAGGCGGCTCATCACGCCGTGCAGGACGTTCTTGACGGTGCGTTCGGAGTAGGAGAGCCTCGCGGCGATCTCGGCGGTGTCCATGCCGTCCGCGACCAGCCCGAGCACATCCAGCTCGCGCTGTGCGAGGCCGATGGCGCCGCCGCCCGGCGCGTTCGCGCCGCGCTGGATCCGGCCGACCTGTTCGAGCAGCCGGCCGAGCAGGTCCGGGGGAAGGTCCGCGCCACCGCGCGCGGCCGCGAGGACGGCCCGGGCGAGGGTGTCCGCGCTGGCCTCGTGCCGCCAGAGGATGGCGGCCACTCCGGCCTCGACGGCGTCCAGGAGCTGGGCCTCCTTGAGGTGCGCGGCGACCAGCACCGTGCGGGTCCGGCCGGCGCGCGAGTAGCGGCGCAGCGCGCCCCGGGTCGGCTCGTCCACGGTGTCGGCGACCACGACGGCGACCTCCGCGACCTCGGCGTCCGCGTCGTCGACGAGCCGGAGTCCGGCGCGGCCGCGCAGGGCGGAGGTGACTCCGGCGAGGGTGATGGGGTCCGGAGCGTGCACCACGACGGGAATGCCGGACGCGGTCAGGGTCATTTTCGCGGTCTCTCCCTCGGGCAGCGCGGATTCGGCGGCGGATTCGGCGGCGGGATCGGCCGCACCCGGCCCGCTCGGGGCCGGCGCCTGCCGCACCTGATCTTTTAAGAGTCGGCTCGGCCGGGATCTGTTCGGGCACGCCCGGGGTTCCGTGCGTCCGGACATCCGGTGCGCCCGGTCTCCGCTTGCCTTCCGGGGGTCGGCCGGCCGACTCTTGAGCCCGGTTCGATCTTGGGGGACGCCGATGATCCGGGTGCTGCTGGCCGAGGACGTGCGCATCCTGCGCGAGGCACTGGCCGGGCTGCTGTCGCTGGAGGACGGGATCGAGGTCGTCGCCCAGGTCGAGCGCGGCGACGCGGTCGTGCGCGCGGCGCTGGACGCGCGGCCCGACGTCGCGGTGATCGACATCGAGCTGCCCGGCCGGGACGGGATCGACGCCGCCGCGGAGCTGAAGGAGCGCCTGCCGGCGTGCCGCACCCTGATCCTCACCGGCGTCGGACGGCCCGGCACGCTGCGCCGGGCCCTGTCGGCGCAGGTCGCCGGGTTCATGGTCAAGGAGGCGGCGCCCGCCGAGCTGGCCGACGCGATCCGCAAGGTCGCCGCGGGCGGCCGCGTGGTGGACCCGCAGCTCGCGTTCGCGGCGCTCGCCGTCCAGGACTGCCCGCTCACCGAACGGGAGGTCGAGGTGCTCCGGCTGACCGCCGAGGGCGACGAGCCCACCGAGGTCGCCGCCCGGGCCGGGCTCGCGTACGGAACCGTCCGCAACTACCTGGCGTCCGCGGTGACCAAGCTGAACGCCCGCAACCGCGTGGACGCCATCCGCATCGCCACCGACGCCGGCTGGATCTGACCCGTCCCCCGCACGCTGGACAGCGCGCGGGGGGGACGGCGCGGACGCCGCCCGATGGGCAGGGTGGTCGCTACGCGGCGGACAGGGCGGGCGCGGGGAACTCGGCGACCAGCGTGAACCGGTCGTCCTCGCGCCGGACGGTCAGCGTGCCGCCCGCCTCCGCGCTCCGCGCCCGTAGGTTGGCCAGCCCGGTGCCGCCGCCGTCCAGGACGCCGTCGCGCGCGCCGTCGTTGGACACGCTGAGCCGCAGCCCGTCCGCGCGCGCCGAAATCTCGATCGCGCACGCGCGGGCGCCACCGTGATCACCGCCGTGTTCGGGGTGGCCCAGACGGTCATCTGGAGCGTCTCGACGGTGCCCTGCCGCAGCAGCGGCCCGATCTCGTCCCAGGTCATGCCGCCACCTCCGTGCCGGGAGCGGCGTGGACCTCGATGGTCAGGCCCGCGTCGCGCAGGTGCGCGAGCTGGGCGGCGTTGACGTCGGGGGCGCCGGGCAGCTCGATGCGCAGCCGCCCGATCCGGGTCCCGCCGACCTCCTCGACCGCGCCGCCGAGGATGTTCACGTCGATCGCGTAGGTGCGGGCGAGGGACGACACGAACGGCCGGTCGGCCGCGTCGCCCTCGAACGTCACGTCCACGACGGTGCGGTCGGGGCCGACGTCGGGGACGGGCAGGGGGAACAGGTCCCGGGCCAGCTCGGAGCCGGGCCGCAGCAGCAGCTCGCGGACGGTTCCGGACTCCACCACCCGGCCGTCGCGCATGATCGCGGCCGAGTCGCAGATGCGCTTCACCACGTCCATCTCGTGCGTGATGAGCAGGACGGTCAGCCCGAGCCGGTCGCGCAGGTCGCGCAGCAGCGCGAGGATCGACGCGGTCGTCTCGGGGTCGAGCGCGGAGGTCGCCTCGTCCGACAGCAGCACCTTGGGCCGGCCGGCGAGCGCGCGGGCGATCCCGACGCGCTGCTTCTGGCCGCCGGAGATCTGCGCCGGGTACGCGCCGGCGTGCTCGGCGAGGCCGACGAGGTCGAGCAGCTCGGCGACCCGGTCGGCGCGCTCGGCCCGCGGCACGCCCATGACCTCCAGCGGGAACGCGACGTTCCCGGCCACAGTCCGGCTGGACAGCAGGCCGAAGTGCTGGTGGATCATGCCGATGCCCTGCCGGGCCGCGCGCAGCTCGCCGCCGGAGAGCGTGAGCAGGTCGCGGCCGGCCACCTCGATCCGTCCCGCGTCGGGACGTTCCAGCAGGTTGACGCAGCGCAGCAGGGTGCTCTTGCCGGCGCCGGAGCGGCCGAGGACGCCGAAGATCTCGCCCTCGCGGACGGAGAGGTCGACGCCGTCGACGGCCGTGAGCTCGCGGCCTCGGGCCCGGTAGGTTTTCCGGAGTTTCTCGATCTGGATCACAGGAATTATCCGTGCAGGCGACCGCGCCCGGACCGGGCGGCGGTGGGACGGGACAAGGGCGGGTCGGAGACAGGGCGGATGGAACGGGAGACCTGAGAACACGGACCGCGGACGGGAATCGCACCTGGACGGGCACGAAGCGACCGCCTGTTCAGGCGTTCACGCGTTCATGCCGTCACGGGCTCGCGTTCTCACCGGCGGGGGCTCCGCCGGTGCGTCCGGCGGCGGCTCAGGCGCGGCCGGGCGGGTACGGCGCGTGGCTCAGCAGGTGGCGTTGGATGATCATGTGGAGGTGCGGCTTCCGGTCACGGGGATCGTCGGAGGTCGCTCGCTTCGGGGCGCGAGACAGGGGTCGGCGGGGGCCCTCAGCGGTCACACATTCGACACACGCGCATACACCCCATGACCCGCGTCATCTGCGGGCGGCACTGCTGGCACGGGCGTACGGCGGTCATAGCCCGGTAGTAAACCCGCCGGACGCCCGGGACGCAAATTGATAAAGCACGACTACCTGCGCAAACGTGCCCCAGGTCACACGATCACGGACAGCCCGGGCCCTCTACGGACGTCAGTAGTGGACGTCGACGGAGCCCGAGCCCGTCGTCAGGTCGAGACTGTTCGCCGACGAGGAGTCGACGATGCCGTCCGCGATCTCCCACGAGCCGGAGCCGGAGCGGCCGGAAAGCGCGTAGCGCGACCCTGCCGGAACGGCCAGCGCGATGGAGCCGGAGCCGGTGCGCGCGACGACCCGCTGGGGGGCGCTGGTGAACCCCAGGTCGATCGAGCCCGATCCGGCCGTGGCGCTCACGTCTCCGCTGCGCAACCGCTCGCCGTTGACCGAACCACTACCGACGCGCGCCCGCACCGGCCCGGACAGGTCGGAGAGCTCCAGCGTGCCGGAGTTGCCCACGACGTCGACACCGCCCGACAGGCCGCGTACGGCCAAAGTCCCGGAGGCGACCCGGCCCCGCACGCTGACGCCCGGCGGCACGCTCAGCGTCACCTCCGCGTCGCAGAGGCCGAACCGGTTGAAGGCGCCGTCCTCGCAGATCGCCTTGAGCCTCAGCGTGTCGCCGTCCCACGAGGTTCGGATTTGCGGGCGGGCCAGCGTCCAGTGCAGGTCCTTGCGGAGCCGCGCCTGCCCGGACGCCGCCGACCGGACGGTCACCGCCGCGGACGTCGCGTCGATCTCGACGGCCCTCAGGGCGTGCGGCGGCAGCGTCTCGGAGGTGTCGGACGACCGTTCGAGCTGCACCCCGGCGACCTCCAGGCCCAGGGGGACGGCGACGACCAGCGCGGTCAGGGCAGCCAGCCAGAGCCACGGCCCCCGCCTGCGCGGACGCCCCGGATCGGCGGGTGCGGCGGCGTACCGCTCGCCGGCGGTCCCCGGCTCGTCGGTGGCGGTCATCATGTGGAGTCTCCGTCCAGGAAGCGCAGGACGGCGAGCACCCGGCGGTGGTCGCCCTCGGCGTGCGGGAGGTCGAGCTTGGCGAAGATGTTGTTGATGTGCTTGGCGACGGCGCTCTCGCTCACGACCAGGCCGGCGGCGATGCCCGCGTTCGAGCGGCCCTCCGCCATCAGCGCGAGCACCTCGCGCTCGCGCGGGGTGAGCCGTTCGAGAGGGTCGCTGTGGCGGCGCAGCAGCAGCTGGGAGACGACCTCGGGGTCCAGGGCGGTGCCGCCGGCGGCGACCCGGCGCAGCGCGTCCAGGAAGCCCGACACGTCCGCGACCCGGTCCTTCAGCAGGTAGCCGACGCCGCTCGTGTTGGTGGCGAGCAGGTCGGCCGCGTACCGCTCCTCCACGTACTGGGACAGCAGCAGGACCGACACGTCCGGGAACTCCTTGCGGAGCACGAGCGCGGCGCGGACGCCCTCGTCGGTGAAGCCGGGCGGCATCCGGACGTCCACGATCGCGGCG
>NZ_JBFAOF010000192.1:0-9840 GCF_040675125.1 Spirillospora sp. NPDC049652
GGGTCGCGTCCTCGTAGCGGCGGATGGTCTCGACGAAGACGCGGCGCTCGGCCGGGGTGAGGGGTTCGAGGGCCGTGCGCCAGGCGTCCGCGCCCCGGGCCAGCCAGCGGTGGATGCCGTCCACGTGCGTGGGCGCGATCGCGACGATCGTGCGGCGGCGGTCGGCGTCGTCCGCGCGGCGCTCCAGGATGCCCTGGCGGCTGAGGTCACCGACCATGAGGCTGACCGTGGTGGGGGCGACCTCCAGCCGCTCGGCCAGCGCGTTCACCGGCATCGGCCCGTCGAAGACCAGGTAGCCGAGCAGCGACAGGTGGCGCGGCGCGAGCGCGAACCCGGAGAGCGACTCCGGCGGCGGCAGCCGCTTGGTCCGGCCGATCAGGCGCGGCATGAGCAGCAGCATCGCGCGGATGCCGGTCTCGACGTCCACCCCCGCGGACACCTCACCCGCGGACTCCGCCCCTGCGGGCTCGGGCCCCGTTGACATACAGATACCTTTGCATCCAAAGTAGATTTGCTTGCAAAGCAAACACGATTCGCCGGGACCAGCCTACGCGGCGGCGGGACCCGGCCCACGCGGAGGCCACGGCATGACCCACACCGAGTTCAACCGTCCGGTCGTCGAGGAGTTCCGGGCCGCCGGCGGGGAGGTCGGCGGGTACTTCGCCGGCGTCCCGCTGCTGCTGCTCACCACCACCGGCGCGCGCACCGGCGAGCCCCGGACCTCGCCGCTCGCCTACCAGCGGGACGACCACGGGCGGCCCGTCGTCTTCGGCACGAACGCGGGCGCGGACCGCGACCCGCTCTGGTACCGGAACCTCGTCGAGAACCCGCGCGTCACCGTCGAGATCGGTACGTCCGCGTACCGGGCGGTCGCGATCCCCGCGCACGGCGAGGAGCGCGAGCGGCTGCACACCCGGATGGCCGAGACCTCCGAGGCGTACGCGGGGTACATGGAGCGGACGGACCGGACGTTCCCGGTCGTCGTCCTGCACCGCGTGGACGAGGAGCGGGGGAACGCGATCGGCGCCGAGCTCCTCCGGATCCACGAGGACCTCCGGACCGCCCTGGGCGACCTGCTCGAAGCCGCCGCCTTCGGCACCGCGCCCACGCCCGACCTGATGGCGCAGCTACGCGCGCAGTGCCTGACCGTCTGCGGCGACCTGGAGACGCACCACGGCAAGGAGGAGGGCGTCTTCCCGCGCATCGAGCGCCTCTACCCCGGGCTCGCCCCGATGCTGGACGAGCTGCGCCGCCAGCACGCCGTCCTCGCGAAGACGCGCGGCGAGCTGGAAGCGCTGTGCGCCCGGACCGACATGGACCCCGAGGAGCGGCGCGAGGAGATCGACCGGCTGGTGGAGGAGATCGACGCCCACTTCGCCGACGAGGAGCGCCGCCTGATCCCCGTCCTCGACACCGTGGACCCGGCCGTGCTGCGCGGCGGCCCGGCGTAGCGAACCGGCTCAGCGAACCGGCTCAGCGAACCGGCTCGGCGGAGCGGCTTAGCGGACGCTCCTACGGCAGGGCTCGGAAAATAGGGCTGTTGCCCGATCCCCCGTTTCCCGGGGCGGCGGACGATGGGGAATCCCTCCCCCTCCCCCGAGGAGCCCGCCTGTGAGCGTCCAGGACGTCTCGGCCCCGCCCGCCGCCGCGGTCCGGCCACCGATCTTCACCAGGGCGTTCGTGACGATGGGCTGCCTGTCGTTCGGCGGGATGGCGAGCTGCTACCTGCTGATGTCGACGATGCCGCTGTTCGCGGCGCGGCATGGCCGCGGCGGCTTCGGGGCCGGGCTGACCACGGGCGCGATGATGCTCGCGACCATCGGGCGTAATCCCACAGCAGGGCGGCCGTGGCGGTGCGAATCGCCAGGTCGTCGTCGTCCAGCAGCGCGATCAGTGTGTCGTGCTCGGCGACCAGCGCCGTCCGGCGACGTGAACGCGGCCCCCTGATCCACACCCCCGGAAGGTACAGATCGACCGGCCGATCTCCTCGGCCAGTTCGCGGGCGGCATGTGCCCGCAACCAGGCGACATCCATGGGCACTCCGGGCGGGGTCGGTTCCACGATTCCGCCCGGTTCGGCGTGGCCTTCTGCTGGACCGTAGTCGGCTCGCAGGTGGTCTGCCCGATCCGCTTCTGCGCCGCTGGTTCGGTTCGGGGAGGGGTTCCGGGGTGCGTTCGTTCAGCGGCTCTGGCGAGCGTCGAACCCGTTCCAACGCCCTTCCAACGTCGTTCCAACGCGCTGCCTCGATCGTCATCAGTACCCGAACAGGGACGAACGAGGAGGTTCGAGATGGGGAAGGGCGCACCGGCCCGGATCCTGACGAGAACGGCGGCCGGGATCCTGGGCGCCGACGTCGCGAGCGGCGTCCTGGCCGGCCCGGCGGACGCCACCACGGCCGCCCCGGCACAGGTACGGGCGGAGGGCGGCAAGGTGGTCCTCGACATCGCCTGGGAGCGCGAGCAGAAGGAGTGGTGGTGCGGCTCGCCCGCCGCGCGCATGGCTCTGAAGAGCTGGGGCCGCCAGCCCGCCACCCAGCCCCACCTGGCCGACGAGATGGTCACGAGGTGAAACACCAAGGACGTCACCTACGCCACGGTGGCCATGAACAACGCGTTGAACCGCAGCGGGTTCGGCCACCCCCACTTCAGCCGGGGCTTCCCCGCGATCACGCGGCTGGACGTCAAGAAGAGGCAGCTCATGCGGGACATGGTGACGGCCGTCGGCGTCAAGCGGCGCGCGATGGTGCTGAACCTCAAGTCCACCCGCTCGTTCAAGCCGCACAGCCGACGGGATACCGGCGCGGCCCTCACCACGACGGCTCGTGCCGTCTTCTCCCGCCATCGGCTTCGACCTGCCCGAAGCAGGTGCTCTGTGCGATCCGCCCCCATCCGGCGTTGGAAGACGCCCATGAAAGGACGTCCCATGAAGCAGTCCACTTCCTCCCGCCCGCGCCGTCTGACCGGCGCGCTCACGGTCGCGGCCGCTGTTCCGGCGGCGGCGCTGGCCCTCCAGGCCACCCCCGCCACGGCCGCTCCCGCCGTCCCGCAGTCTCCGGCGCAGGACGCCTCCGCGCTCCGGCGGCCGCCCGGCCCCGACATCTACACCCTCATCACCAACCGCGCCAGGGCCGAGGCGAAGAACACCTCGCGTAACAAGGCCAACAACAAGGGCCGCTACAACTGCAACTTCTACAGCGGCTACTGGCAGACGTCCGGCAGCGGCGGTTGC
The DNA here is from genome assembly GCF_040675125.1 of Spirillospora sp. NPDC049652. Classification (NCBI taxonomy): domain Bacteria; kingdom Bacillati; phylum Actinomycetota; class Actinomycetes; order Streptosporangiales; family Thermomonosporaceae; genus Spirillospora; species Spirillospora sp. NPDC049652. The sequence continues at coordinate 3,229 of NZ_JBFAOF010000192.1, forward strand.
TCGACCAAGGGCTGGCGCGCCAACGAGTGGTGCGCCGACTTCGTCTGGTACGTGTGGCGACAGGCTGGCGCGTTCCCCCGGCGCCCGCTGCCCAACGAGAGCGGCTACAAGACCTGGCAGAGCAAGTACGCTCCGACGTTCGCCGGGTCGTTCTACCGGGCGGGCAATGCCGAGGGCCTCTACAGGAGCAAGGGCTACTACACCGGCGGCCGGATGCCCGTCATCGGGTCCGCGGTAATGTTCGACTGGGGCGGCGGCAAGCCGGGGAGCGGCGGCTGGGGCATCGACCACGTCGGCATCGTGGTCGCCACGGACTACGCGGCCAAGAAGATCACCACGGTCGAGGGCAACTCCTCGGGGCAGGCGATCCGGACCAATACTTACAAGCTGTCCGATCGCTACATCGTGGGCTACATGCTGCCCAGGTAGCGGGCGGACGGGCGTCGGCGGGTGCGCGTCGCGGGGTCGCGCGCCCGCCGGCGGGGGGGTCAGGCCGAGAGAGTCAGGCCCGGCGCGGTGTGCGTGGTCAGCGCCGGGTCGTGGCACAGGATCGCCGCCTCCAGGGCCGTCAGCTCCGGGCCGGGGTCCAGGCCCAGTTCCTCGGCCAGCAGGTGGCGGCCTTGGCGGCACACCTCCAGGGCCTCGGCGGTCCGGCCGGTGCGGTAGAGGGCCAGCGCGAGCCGCGCGCGGGGACGCTCGCACAGGGGGGTCAGGCGTACCAGGTGCCGCAGCCTGCCGATCAGGTCGGCGTCACAGCCGAGGGCCAGTCGGGCGTCCAGGGACTCCTCGACCGCGCTCGACCGCAGTTCGCCCAGCCGCAGGGCCTCCTGGTGAACCGGCGCGAGGTGGTCCTGCTCCTCGTAGGCGGTGCCGCCGCGCCACAGTGCCAGGGCCGTTTCGAACGCCTCGGCCGCCTCGCGCGGGCGGCCCGCCGTCCAGGCGTCCCTTCCCCGGCCGACGGCGGCGGTGAACTCGGCGGCGTCCAGTTCGCCGGCGGCGACGTGCAGCACGTACCCGGCCGGGTGGGACGCCAGCCGGCCGGGGCCGAGCGCCCGCCGGAGATGGTGGACGTAGCCGCGCAGCGTCGCGGTCGCCGCGCCCGGCGGCCGCCCGGTCCACAGCACGTCGGCCAGCCGTCCCGGCGAAACCGGACGGCCCGCGTGACACAGCAGCGTCGCCAGCAGATCGCGGAGCTTGGGCGACAGCGCCACCGGCCCCTCCGGGCCCTGGACGTCCAGTGGCCCGAGCACGCGGTATCTCATCGGCTCCCCCTCGGTAGGTCGCGGGGCACTTCGGAGGCGCCCCACGACCAGGTCTAGACAGCGGCCGAGTTGTCCGAAATCGCTGGTCAGCGGGTCCGGACAAAGACGTCTCGATCTGATTCGCGCAGCTCGTCCCGGTCCCGGCGGGAAATCCCTAAGATGGCCGCCCAACGTGAACAACAGCGGTCGCCGGGGAGCAGCCAGGCCATGGGGAGACCGGAACGCCCCCTGGACCCGCACGCGGGTCCCGTCGAACGGCTGGCATGGGAGCTGCGCGGCCTGCGCGACCGCGCGGGCCGTCCCAGCTACCGGGAGCTGGCCGCGCGGGCCCACTTCTCCCGCAGCACCCTGGCGGAGGCGGCCACCGGGCTGCGCCTGCCGAGCCTGGAGGCCACCCTGGCCTACGCCACCGCCTGCGGGGGCGACGCCGCCGGGTGGGAGGCCCGATGGCGGACGGCGGCCAAGGAGCTGGAACGGTCGCGCCGCCGCTGCCCCTATCCGGGGCTCGCGCCGCTGGAGGCCGCCGACGCCGACCTGTTCTTCGGCCGGGACGACCTGGTGGAGCAGGTGCGCGCGGCGGTGGCGCGCGGGCCGTTGACGGCGGTGTTCGGGGCCTCGGGCAGCGGGAAGTCGTCGCTGCTGCGGGCGGGACTGGCACCGGCGCTGACCGCCGAGGGGGTCCCCGTCGCGGTGCTGATGCCGGGCGCGCACCCCCGCGCCCCGCTGGACGAGGCGGTCGAGAGCCTGGGTCCGGACGGCGTGCTGGTGGTGGACCAGTTCGAGGAGGCGTTCACGCTCTGCGCCGACGCCGGTGAACGGGCGGAGTTCCTGGACGCGGTGGCCGCGCTCGCCGACGGCGGCGGACCCCGCGTGGTGCTCGGGGTGCGCGGCGACTTCTACGGGCACTGCTCCCGGCACGCGGGGCTGGTGGCGGCGTTGCGGGCGGGCGCCCAGCTCCCGATCGGGCCGCTGACGGCGCGGGAGTTGCGCGCCGTCATCGTGGAGCCCGCCGCCCGGGTGGGGATGGAGGTCGAGCCCGCGCTGGTGGAGGCGGTGCTGGCCGAGGCCGAGGGGGAGCCGGGCACGCTGCCGCTGGTGGCGCACGCCCTGCGGGAGTCCTGGCGGCGGCAGCCCGGCCAGGTGCTGCGGCTGGCCGACTACCGCGCGGCGGGCGGGGTCCGGGAGGCCGTGGCGCGCACCGCCGAGGAACTGCACGGGGACCTGGACCCTCCCCAGCGGGACCTGCTGCGCGCGGTGTTCCTGCGGCTGGCCGCGCTCGGCGAGGGCACCGAGGACACCCGCCGCCGGGTGGACCGCGACGAGCTGGCGGGCCTGGCCGACCCCGGCGAGATCGACGCGCTGCTGGACCGGCTGGCCGCCGCCCGGCTGGTGGTGGTCGACCGCGGCACCGCCGAGCCCGCCCACGAGGCGCTGATCGACGCCTGGCCCCGGCTCCGGGGGTGGCTTGCCGACGACCGCGCCGCGCTGCTGCGGCACCGGCGGCTCACCTCCGCCGCCGACGACTGGCACGCCCACGACCGGGACGCCGAGTTCCTGCTGCGCGGCGGACGGCTGGCCGAGTGGGACGAGGCCGATCCCGGGCCGCTCAACGAGCGGGAACGCGCGTTCCTCGCCGCCGGTCGGGCCCGCCGCGACGCCGAGCGGGCGGCCGAGCGCCGCCGGGCGCGCCGCCGCTTCGGCGGACTGAGCCTGGTCGCCGCCGTGGTCGCCGTGCTGGCGGTCGTCGCGCTGGTCCAGGCCGATCGCAACGCCGACGCCCGCGACCGCGCCCGGTCCCGCCAGCTCGCCGCCGAGGCCCGCCGCCAGTTCGCCCTGGACCCCGCCCTGGCGTTGTCGCTGGCGGCCGAGTCGCACCGGGTGGCGCCGACCGTCGAGGCGGACACGGTGCTGCGGCAGGCGCTGGCCGACGCCCGGCACCGGCCCGCCCCCGCCACGGGCCTGACCATCGTGACCGGGATGGCCGCGGCCCCCGACCGGACGCGGATCGCGGTGTGGGGACCGGGGCGCGGCGGGGAGACGTCCGTGCGGACGTGGCGGTGGGAGAACGGCCGGCTGGTCCCGGACGGGCCAGGGCTGGAGATCCCCACGCTGGTGAACGACGCGGCGTTCGGCACGGACGGCCGGACGCTGGCGGTGGGCAGTGGCAAGGGGGCCGTCGAGGTGTGGGACGCCTCCGGCGGTCGGGGACGGATCCGGAAGCTGTGGGAGGAGGGCGGGTCGCCGGGCAAGACCGTCGTCGCGTTCGCGGGCGGCCGGGTGGCGGCGGCGCGCGGCAAGGAGGTGCGCGTGTGGGATCTGGCCGAGCCGGACCGCGCGTTCGTCCGGCTCGGCGCGGCCCGTGACGTGGACGCGGTGGCGTTGAGCCCCGACGGGCGGCAGCTGGTGTGCGGCGGCTTCGGGCTGGCCCAGCGGATGTTCACGCTGACGCGAACCGGCGCCGAGCCCCTGCGGACCGCACTCGACAGCCGTCCGACGGACCTGGCGTTCAGCCCGAGCGGCGCGTGGATGGTCTCCACCCAGGGCCGGGAGGCGCGCCTGTGGCGGACGGACCGCGAGGCCGGACGCGGGGACTGGCAGGCCGAGGCGACCTGGCGGATGGGGGTCGAGCCGTTCCGGGGCGCGGTGTTCAGCACCGACGGCGACCGCGTCGCGACCTTCGCCGACGACCACGCGGTCCGTGTCTGGGACACCGGCAGCACGCTGGACCCGCTGACGCTGCGCATCCCCTCGGGGGTCCTGCGAGCGGTCGCGTTCGCCCCCGACGGCCGCGGCCTTGCGGGCGTCACGGGCCAGGGCGCGCTGCACGTCTGGGACGTCACGGCGGGCACGGGCGAACGGTCGGCCCGGCTGGAGGCCCACGACGGGATGGCCGACCGTTCCCTCAGCGCCGACGGCGGGCGGGTCCTGGCCACCTCCGCCAAGAGCGACCGGTTCGCGGTCTGGGACGCCGGCCGGGGCGGGCGACCGATCGCCGACCGCCGCGTCCCGCCGGGCCAGGCCGACTACGCCGTGCTGAGCCCCGACGGCCGCCGCGCCGCCACGGGCGGGTTCTTCGGCGCCCCGGTCCGGCTGTGGGACCTGGCGGGCGGCCCGCCGCACGTGCTGATGGAGAGCGGCGCGCGGACGACGGCGCTGGCCTTCGGCGGCGACGGCCGGACGCTGGCGGTCAACAGCGGCGGCGCGGACGATGTGCGCGTATGGCGGGTGCCCCCGCAGGGGCCTCCCACGGAGGTGACCGGATGGCGGCGCGTCCGGGAGGGAGGCCGAGCCGACGGCGGACTGGCCGTCAGCGCCGACGGCCGGCGGCTGGCCAGCGCCCGCGGCGACGGCTCGGTGTGGCTCTGGGACCTGTCCGGCCGGGCCCGGCCCCGTGTCCTGCGCGGCGTCCGCTCCACCGTGGCCGAGCTCGCCCTCAGCCGCGACGGGCGGTGGCTGGCCGGGGCCTGCGCCGACGGGACCGTTCTGCTGTGGGACACCGCCGCCGACGGCGCGGCGGCGGCCGTCATGCGCGGCACCGGCGGCGAGGTCCTCCAGGGCCGGTCGCTGGCGTTCACCGCCGACGGGTCCTGGCTGGCGGCCACCGAGCCGTCCGGCGGCCTGCGCGTGTGGCGGGTCGGCGAGGGTTCCGCCGAGCCGCTGACGTTCGGCGGGCTCGGCGGACCGGTCGGCCCGCTGACGTTCGACGGCACCCGGCTGGTGACGGCGTTCACCGGGCAGGTGGGTTCCGACGGGGCGTCCCGGTGGCGCTGGCCGTCCCGCGTGCGCGCCTGGGAGTGTGAGGTCTGCGGCCCCGCCGACCGCCTGCCCGCCCTGGTCCGGCGTCACACGCCCCGCCCGTTCACCCCCGACGAGCGCCGCCTCTACCTGCGCCCCTAGCCAGGGCCGCCTTCCTGGACGCCGTCGGCATCGGCCGTGCGGGTGCCGCGGCAGCGGCGAGGCGGTGCGCCTCTCGGGAGGACGCCGCTCTCACCGCACTCGCGCTCCGGTTGATGCGCCTCGCCGAGAGGGAGGGCCTGGCTCGGAGCCGCATGGGTCTGGCCCCCGAAATGTGGTGCGGCTTCGGCGGGTTCGTGCGATGGTTCTTCGGACCTGGGGCGAACCGGGAGAACGGGTCGACCCGCTCGAAGCCGACGAGAGATGGCCGACCCTGACATGGCTCAGATCGAGCACCCCGCACGCCTGGAGCGAGGACATCCGTTCCGGCAGTGGAAGACCTGGCGGATCCCCGGGACGGGGCTGACGCTCACCGGGTACTCGCGCGCGAACGACAAGACGTTCTTCCACATCCCCGAGCTGCGGTGCGGCCTGGACGCCGGGCTTTGCGAGGGACGGCAGGTCGACACGGTCTTCCTGACGCACACCCACCACGACCATTCCAAGGACCTCGACTACCTGGCCGTCCATCCGTCCGGTGTGGACATCCACCTGCCCGCCGACGCCCTGCCCTATGCGGAGGCGTACATCCGCGCGAGCGCCGAGCTGAACCACGGCCCGGCGTACGATCCCGCGCTGGCGACGGGTCACCGGCTGCACAAGGCGCGGGGCGGCGACGAGTTCACCTTCGGACGCTCCGGGCACCACGTGCGGGTGGTCGAGTGCGATCACAAGGTGCCGTGCGTCGGATACGCCTTCTCCCAGAGCGCCAAGGCGCTGTCCCCGGAGTTCGACGAGCTGCGGCGACGGCTGGTGAGCGAGGGGCGGGGCAAGGAGTTCGGCCGTCTCATAGCGCGCGCACGCGAGGACGGCGAAGTGGTCGAGCGGGAGACCAGGCGGCCTCTGTTCGCCTTCCTCGGTGACACCCATGTCAGCGTCTTCGAGCGGAACCCCTGGCTGTTCGACTACCCGGTCATCATCACCGAGTGCACCTACCTGGACGACAGCCAGGCGGAACGCGCCGACCGCGTCGGGCACACCGTCTGGAGCCAGTTGCGTCCCGTGGTCGAGGCGCACCCGCGGAACCTGTTCGTCCTGACCCACTTCAGCCTGCGGCACTCGGACGCCGAGATCCTCGCGTTCTTCCAGCGGGAATGGGCGGACGCCGAGTCGCCCGCGAACATCCTCCCCTGGGTCCACCCCGCGAGCCATCTGCCCGAACAGCACCAGCACGGCTGACGGGTCGGGCTCTCGTCGCGGCGGGCCAGGGCGAGACGATGGCCTGGGACGCGAATGACCCCCGGCACGGGCAGTGCCGGGGGGCGATTCTTCGGGTCACTTGGCCTTGAGGACCTCGGGGTTGGCGCAGTGCAGCAGCGGCACGCCGTCGAGGTGGCGGGCCACGTCCTTGGCGAGGATGGTGGCGGCGTTCACGTGGCCCCGGTCGAGCGCGTCG
>NZ_JBFAOF010000193.1:0-9838 GCF_040675125.1 Spirillospora sp. NPDC049652
CAAGATCCGCGTCGGTCCGCCGGACGACGGCGACGGACCGGACGTGGCGCTGGGCCTGTGGGCGGGCGTCCTGCCGCTCCGGACGACCTGGGGCGCGCTGGAGCCCGATCCGGTCCTGCCGGCGGACATCGAGGCGCCGGAGCACCTGGCCCGGAGGCAGCACACGCCGCTGTGATCAGCTCTTGCGGCGTCCGAGGAGGCCGCGGCGGCCCTGGAGGGCGCGGGCGCGGGCCTCGGCGTCCTCCAGGGTCTTGCGGGTGCGCTCGGTGAGGATGAGTTCGTCGTCGCCGGAGAGCGAGACGGTCTCGGTGACGTCCAGCTGGAAGCCGAGTTCGCTGGGCAGCCGGGCGCCCACGGCCTCGCGCAGCTCGCGGCGGAGCTCGGCGAAGGCGTCGTGCGCGGTCCTGATCAGGCCGTACGTCGTCTCGTCGGCCTCGTCGAAGGTCCGGCCGTGGAGGTGGACGCTGATCATCCGGGCCTCCAGCGCGGCGGCCAGCAGGTTGACGCCGGTCAGCGGCCATTCGGACGCGCCGATCGCGTTCCAGATCGCCAGCGGCTTCATCCCGCGTTCCGCCGCCTCGGCGATCAGGCGGCCCACGCCCCGGAACGGCGTGTACGCGGGGAGGGCGTGCAGGACGATCCGGTACTCGTCGGCCGCGACGCCCGGGAAGCGGGCGGAGGCGTCCGGCCACCACCGCTTGTGGACGGGCCAGTCGGCCATGTCGGGATTCACGGCCCGGCCTCGCACGACCTCTTCGACCAGGGCGGCGCGGTTCGGGCCGTCCACCGCGCACAGCGCCTCGGTGAGGGCGATGACCAGCGCGACCTGGTCGGGATCGAGGGCCCAGTCGCGGTCCCGCAGGTGCTCGGTCAGCGCGTGCTGGACGTTGTTGCTGAGGCGGCGGAGCGAGTCGTCCGTGACGAGGTGCCGGAACGTGGTGGCGTAGGCGTTGCGGTCCGGGGTCTCCAGGTGGACGGGCGGCTCGCCCGAGCTCATCCGGAGGAGGTCCAGGACGGCGGCGTCCGCCCCCCGGGACGGCCGGACGTCGCGCAGCCGGTCCAGCCACGTCCTGCGGTCGGACGCGGGGAGGCCGGCCAGCCAGCGGATCAGGACGGCGGCGAGGCGGTCGAGCCGTTCGCGCCGGGCGGCCGAGGAGACCAGCAGCGCGACGCAGTCCGCGCCGTACCGGGCGAACGCGGCGATCTCGGTCGGCGTCACGGCCAGGTCGGGGACGCGCAGCGCGTGGAAGGGACGCAGCAGGTCTTCGGGGGCGATGCCGGAGAGAAGGTCGAGCCACGCGTCCTCGCGTTGGACTCCCCCTTGCTCCAGCCCGGCCACCAGCCCGCAGATCATGGTGGTCTGCCCGCGCAGCGCGCGAACCAGAACGGGACGGTCGGCCGCGAGCGGATCCGTCCAGCGGTCAATGAGGTTTGCCGTGGCTTGAACAGGTGCGAGGCCCAGCCTTGGGACTTGGGACGTTCCGACGACCTCGGCCAGCAGTTCGTCGCCGAAGCCGAGAGCGTCGGCTACGCGGACGTACGGGTTCGCGTCCTCGGCGGGCACGCTCCGAACGCAACGCAAGACCTCGCCCGTAAGCGCGCGCCACGGTTCGCTGGGGACGCCGACACCAAGTTCTTGCCAAACGCTCTGGACGGAGGCCAAATCCCCGCCGAGGCGTATGAAAGCCGCCAGGAGAAGCTCGTGATCGGCCTTGCGGGGGAGTTCCTTATAGCGACCGCTCTCCAGCAGCGCGGCGACCTCGGCCACGTCGCACTCGTTCCGCCGTACCCGATCCAGCACCAGAGCGGGACGATCCAGGTCCACAAGGATCTCGTAGGCGTGGTTCGGCTCCGCGTTCACCATGTACTCGGCCCGCGAGGCCAGGTACGCCAGAACCTCCAGCAGGCTCCGACGCCCGATCGACCGGCGCAGCTCGTGCGCGTACGCGTGGGCGAGCCGCGCGTCCGCCGGGGGCTCCGGCTCGGTGACACGCCAGTCGAGCTCGAAACTCCCCGGACGCGGGTGGTACGCGAACGTCAGCCGGATATTGGAGTTCTCGCCCCGCAACCACGTCGCGGCCGTGAGCCCAGGACGCCAGCCGTAGGGGAGCAGCGCGGCGACGGCGTCCAGGAAGCGGAGCCGGACGGCATGGTCCAGGTCGTCCGCGCCCGTGATGGTCACCGGGCCTTCGAGGAGCAGCGCCGCCGTGGTGGCGGCACGGCCCAGCCAGTTGTGGTCCTGGATGTCGTGAGCGATGTCCTCGGGCGCGTAGGGGGGAACATCCAGTGCGGTGGGCGAGAATCCGTCCACATCCAGCCCCGATACCGCGCGCACGAGGCTCGCATAGGAGACCGGGGCCTGGACGAACTGGTCGTAGGGGAAGTAGCCGTAGCGCGTACGGACGATGGGACGGCCTGCCGCGTCGGTGCCGTCCGTCCAGTCGTGGATGGCGACGCCCAGGTTGTTGCCGTGGTCGTTCAGGACCTCGGTCAGGCTGATCCAGGGGAGGGCCTCGGGCCCGGAGCGTTCCGGCGGCGGGTTGCCCAGCGTGTAGCGGTCGAGGATGGCGGTGAAGTGGTCGGCGCTGAAGTCGCCGCCCCCGCTGCCGAGGATGGCGTAGTCGTCGTAGCTGCCGGGGGTCTTGCCACGCACGGCCCATCCGGCGGTGAGGCGGGCCGTCCTCATGCACCGCTCCCGCCGCGCCCGCTCCCGCCGAGCCCGCCCGCGCCGCCCGCGCCCGGCGCCTGGGACAGCCGGTCCACCAGCCACATGATCGGCTCCATCACGTTGATCGGGCGGACCTTGCCGCGCAGGTGCATCGAGGTCGAGCCGTCGGGGTGGGTGCGTCTGAGCAGGTTGCTGTAGTTCTCGTCGTCGAACTTGCCGGTCCGCGGGTCGATGTAGAAGCCCACGGCCGACGTCACGAAGTAGCGGGTGCGCTCCGGCGCGAAATGCTGCCGGATCTCGCGCCGGATCGCGTCGATGTTACCGATGCCGTCGGCGCGGCAGAGCTCCTCGAAGAACCGCTCGGCGACGTCGTCGTGCACGGCCGGGAACAGGAACTCGGGGTCGGTCACCGACTCGTACCCGCCGCGCCGCGCGATGTCGCGCACCCACAGGTGGTCGTACTTGGTGATGCAGACGGCCAGGTGGTGCGGCAGGTAGTGGTCGTTCGGACTCTCCGGCGCGCGCTGGCTGATCTCCAGGATCGTCCGGTTGAAGAACTGGTAGGAGTCGCGGGCCTCGCGCTCGCGGGTCGGGTCCAGCAGCAGGATCAGCCCGCCGCACGCGGCCAGGTGCTCGACCAGCTCGCGGCGGTCCCGGCCGCCGCCCTCCCCGCGCCGGGACGGCTCGGGCGCACCGGTCGCGAACCGCGGCCCGCCCGACGACCCGCCGGAGGCGCCCGTGGCGAACCGCGGCCCGCCTGACGACTCCCCGGACGACCCCGTGGCGAACCGCGGCCCGCCGGACGACCCGGACCCCGGACCGCCACCGGACGCGGCGGGCTCGCCGGGCGCGCGGCTGTCGAACAGGCGGCCGGGCGGGTCCACGAAGTCCAGGTGCACCCGGACCGGGACCTCCCGCTTCGCGCCCGGCCGGTACCACTTCGTCCGCTCCCTGACCTGCCGTGACCCGTGCAGCCGCCAGGACAGCTTCTCCGCCGAGTTGGTCGCGGACGGGAACACCCGCTGCTCGCTGAGCTGGTCGGTGCTGGACGCGAGGAACGCGGTCGAGCCGTCGTTCGCGCCGTCCAGCCGCCAGCCCGGCTCGCCCAGGCTCATCGCGATGCGCAGGGCCGCGAGGAAGGTCGTCTTGCCGCTCTGCGGCGCGCCCCAGATCCCGATGCTGGTCTTCCCCGGCCGGACCTCGTCCGGCGGCGCGGACGGCCCGGCCGTCGCTCCCTCCGCGTTCGGCGGCACCGCTGCGGGCGCGGGCGTGGGCGCCTCCGGCCCAGAGGGCGGTGGCGGCGGGGTGGCTGTCGGCTCGGTCATGCGGGGTCGCCTTTCACGGGGACGGGGGCCATCAGCGGGAACGGGACGCTCACGCCGTTCGGCGCGGCGAGTTCCATCGCCTCGGCCAGCGCGCGCGGCGTCAGGCCCTCCAGGGTGAGCCGCCGGTGCGCGCCGAGGGCCGTCCAGTAGTCGCGGTCGGGATCGGTCGCGGCGTCGAGGACGAGCACCGGCCGCACGCCGAAGCGGCGCAGCGCGTCCACGGACTTGCGCCAGTCGTCCTTGCGCGGGCACGGCTGGGCGAGTTCGCGCAGCGGGTCCTGGCCCTGGCCGCGCGGGTGCGGCGGCCGTCCCGCGAGCACGACCAGCACGCGGAAGGGCGGATGGTGCAGCTCGTTCAGCCAGCCCCGGGCGTCCCGCTCGCGCTCCAGGAAGTCGACGATCTCGGCGAGCGCGTCCTCCAGCGGAGCCGCGTCGGACTGGTACGGCTGCGTCCGCTGCGGCAGGGCCGCGAACGCGTCCAGCGCCCGTTCCGGGTCGGCGCCCCACACGCCCTCGACGACGGCGTCGCGCTCCTCCCCCAGCTCGAACGAGTGCTCCCGGTACCCGCGCACCGACACCCCGGCGCGGTCGCCCAGATCGGCCCCGATCAGCTCGATCGTGTCGGCGAGCAGGGCGCGGCGGGCGGCGGCCGGTCCCGGCGGGCCGCCGAGCTCGATCGCGCACAGCACGTCCACGAGCCCGGCCGGAGCGGGGCAGTCGCGGGTCTGCGCGTACAGCCGGTCGAGCGGACGCGGGTCGGGACGGGTGTCGGCGAGATCGGGCCAGCGGACGCGTCCGGGGCCGTCCAACGCGGCGCGCAGCGACAGCGCACCGCGCGGCAGCCGGGTCGCCCGCACCGACACCGGACGCGGCTCGTACATCGGCCCCGGACGCTCGGGGGCGGCGACGACCGCGAGCACGACGTCGTTGTCCGCGCCGCCGGGGCCGCGCGCGACCCGGACGACCGCCTCCTGCCCGGCCGTGCTCCCCGCAGGGAACAGCGGGACGAGCACGGGCTCCGCTCCCGGCCCGTCGAAATGGGCTCCGACCAGCCAGTACGGCGTCCGCAGCGGCTGCCGGGCGACCGCGTCGGCCAGCTCGTCCACCGCGGGCCGCCCGCTGCGGACGACCCGCGCGTCCGGCCGCAGCAGGCGCAGCCGCGAGAGTGCCAGTTCAGGCACCGCCCAGCCGGGGGCGGAGTCGACCAGCAGGGGCGTCGTACCGCCGGGGAGCCGCTCGGCCAACCGCGCGAGTTCCAGGTCGAGGGCCTCGACGAGGCGCGTGCGGTCCACGCCGTGCAGGCCGCCCGCGAGCTGGAAGGCGCGTTCGCCGTCTCCGGACGCGAGGAGCCGGGCGGCGAGCCGCTCCCAGGGATGCTCCTCGCGCGACCACGGCTCGTCCGGCCCGTCCACGGCGTCCGGCCGGACGAGCAGCACGGACACGCCGTCCGCGCCGACATCGACCACCACCGGCGACGCGGCCTCGAACCTGAGGATCTCGTCGAACGCCCATTGCGTCGTCCACGTGGACGGATCGCGGCCGAGGTCGGGACGTCCGAATTCGAGCGTCCAGTTGCCGTGACCGGGGGGCGCCACCGCCGACGTGGACTCCTTGAGCAGGCGCGTGCGCTCCTGGTCGGCCTCGGCGCGTGCCCGCGTCCACTGGTCGTCGTCCGGGAAACCGCGCACGAACGGCCGCGCCGCGTCCCCGGCGCGCGCCGCCGCCCGTAGGTCGTACCGGAGGCGCGCGTCGCTCAGGCGAGTTCCGTCGAGGTCGTCGTCCGGGAAGGTCCAAGCGCACTCGCGGCATTCGGCGGGCGGAGGAACGTCTGGCACCAGCCCGCAAACCGGACAGGGCAGCGTCGCATCGACGTCCACCGCGATGCGCGACTCCAGGGGCGTTCCGGCTTCCCAACCGCCTGCGCCCAAGGGCGAACCGGGATCTCTCGGCAGCGGCGCGTCAGGTTCCATCGGACGCCTCCCGCGCCTGGCGGATCCGGGTCACCGCCCGTCCCGCCGGTTCAGCCAGCGGGTCAGGCCCCCCAGCACGCCGCGGCGACCGGGCTCCGGGCTCGCGGCCGGGAAGTGCCGGGTCTCGCCCTCCGGACGGATCCGGTCACCCGTCGGCCCGTTGCCGTTCGAGGGAGCCGGCCCCCAGGACGGCGGCGGCGTCCCGACCCCGTTGACCGGGTACGAGACCGGCGGAATCGCCGACCCGCCCGCGGACCCGAACCCAGCGGGCGCAGCCGACCCGAACCCGCCAGGCACGGCCGACCCGCCAGGCGCGGCCGACCCGCCGGGCGTGCCCGAACCGAACCCGCGGGGCGCGGCCGACCCGAACCCGCCGGGCATGGGCGGACCCGACCGGCTGAGCCCGCCGGCGGCCGCCGGAGAAGGCGGCACGACCGGAACCTCGGCTGGCACGTTCCCGTTCCCGTTCCCGTTCGCGGGCTGCGCGGCGCCGTCGGACCCGGCGTGGAAGCGGTGGAGCTGCTCGCGCTCCCAGCGCTCCAGTTCGAGCCGCTGCAACCGCCGCTCGACCTCGATGATCTCGTCGACGGACGTCTCGACGAGCTCGCTGCGGCGCTCCTGCAGCCGCCGGGCGAAGTCGGACTCGCCGGAGTTCTCCCGCAGCCCGACGCCCTCCTGCTTGCGGACCTGGTCGTCCAGCAGCAGCCGGTCCCGGGCGCGGATCTTCTCCACCGCCTCGTCGTACGCGCCGGGCGGCCCGAACAGCGACAGCACCTTGACGATGATCGGCAGGCACTCCAGGACGGTGATGAACAGGAACAGCAGGAACCGCGCCGCCTGCAGCTGGCTCTCGCCCTCGGACGCCCGGTCCAGGCCCTTCAGCCGGATGAGCAGCCCGGTGTTGTCCTTGTTGCTCTTCTCGAACGCGGCCCGGTCGGACTGCTGCCGGTCGCGCAGCGTCCTCAGCTCGCCCTGCACGCCGGGCAGCTTCTGCTGCGCCTGCGCGACGAGCACGTCCTTGTTCTTCGCCGCGGCCTGGTTCAGCGCGCCGGACTTGGTGGTGATCCGCTCGTTGATCTGGTCGATCTGGCGCTTGGCCTGGTCCCGCCGCCGGACGAACTTCTGGTAGCGCGGCCCGTCGCCGCTGTGCCCGCTGGTGCCCTTGCAGCGGTCGCCGGTGAGCTCGCAGGCCGCCTTGTCGTCGTAGTCGTTGTACTCCTTCTGCAGCGCGGGGAGCTGCGCCCGGAGCTGCTTGATCTCCGCGTCGTCCTCGGGGTTGGCGAGGCCGTCGCCGGTGCGCTGCCTCAGCAGCTGCGCCTCCTGCTGCTCCAGCACCCGGATCCGCTGCGCGTCCGGCCCGTTGTCCAGGTTCTGCTGGAACGCCCGGGAGTCCTCGTCGTGGATCTTGTCCACGGCCACCCGGACCTCGTCGTTGAAGATCTGCAGCACCAGCGGCGTCGAGATGATCACCCCGAACAGCAGCGCCATCGCGACCCGCGGCAGCGCCAGCAGGACGGTCAGCACCCTGCCCTGGCTGCGGGTGAGCGACACCACGAGCCAGCGGTCCAGGTTCAGGATGACCAGGAACCACATCGCCGACAGCGGCACGGCCGCCCACACCGACGCGCCGACCGCCATGCGCAGCGCGAAGAACATCGAGACGGACGCGAGCGTCGCCGTGGTGAGCACCGCCCCGCCGATCCCGACGTACTTCGCGCGGTCGGTCGTCGCCCGCCGCAGGATCTCGGGATCGGCCCCGGACAGCCACACCAGGACGTTCTTCATGGGCCCCGTCCGTCTCGGAGAGTCGTCCGCCTTGAGACGCCACCTGCGGGCCGGAGGTTCCGGCGCGCCGCGAAGCAGCCAGCCGCCGCCGAGCCGCCGGGACGAGTCCCGCCGCTCCTCCGCCTCCCGCACGGGCGGCGGAAAGGAGGGCGGCGGTCCGGCCGGCGCGTGCCGAAGTTCAGGAGGGTCGTTCGGACGCGTCACCGCACCCCCGGAATTCCTCGATGGGACGAATCGAGAAGCGGCCAACAGCCTAACCCGAGCCATTCCGGCGAACCCCCACGAACACCGCCCACCGTCACCAAGCGTGACCCGACCGTGATCACCTCAGGAATCGCCGTCCGCAGCCCCGACTGCTTTTGGAACGATCCAAATTCCCTCAAAAGGATGCCGCTGCCAGGGCGAACATGAAGGCAGTACTTCGTGTAGCCGACGCGAAGGACGGATTGGCGCGGAGCGTCCGCGCAATTTCCCGAAGAAGTCAAGGTTCCGCTGTCCCATGGGTGATGCGGATATCCCCTCGAAGGGAACGGGCGGGGTCAGGGTTTGCGGGAGATGGCGGCGTACATGCCGGCTTCGGCCGGGGTGGCGGGTGGGGCCTCGGGGGACGGGCGCCAGTCGGCGGTGTAGACGAGGCCGGGTTCGAGGAGGTCGGTGCCGTCGAAGAAGCGGGCCACCTCGGCGGCCGTGCGGGTGTGCAGGGACGCCGAGGAGTGCTCGTCGTAGACCTGCTCGGCCTGCTCGGCGATGTCCGGGTCCGGGTCGGACGTGCCGTGCGAGATGACCAGGTGGCTGCCGGGGGCGGTGGCGGCCATCAGGCGGGCGACGATGCCGTGCGGGTCGTCGGCGTCCGGGAAGAAGTGCAGGACGGCGAGGAGCAGGACGGCGACCGGGCGGCCGAAGTCGATCAGATGGGTGACCTCGGGGTGCAGCAGGATGCTCTCCGGGTCGTGCAGGTCGGCCTGGACGAGGGTGACGCCGTGGGTCCGGGTGAGCAGGGCGCGCGCGTGGACGGCGACGATCGGGTCGTTGTCGACGTAGACGACGCGGGCGTCCGGGTTGTGCCGCTGGGCGACCTCGTGCACGTTCTGCTGGGTGGGCAGGCCGGTGCCGATGTCGATGAACTGGTCGATGCCGGCGTCGCGGGCCAGGTGGGTGACCGCGCGGGTGAGGAAGGCGCGGTTGTGGCGGCAGGCCGAGAGCGTTTGGGGCGCGGTGCGCAGGAACGCCTCGGCGGCGGCGCGGTCGACGGCGTAGTTGTCCTTGCCGCCGAGGAAGTAGTCGTAGATGCGCGCGGGGCTCGGCACGCTGGTGTCGACTCCGGTCGGCACCCATTCTGCGGTCATCGCGTCTCCCACCGGGCGGCTACGGGCCGATCATAAGCGGCTCCCGTGGGGCTGGGGAGGGGTTTGTGACAGTGCGGGTCGAATGCCGTGGATGTTCGCTCTGGGCGGTGCCGCTGACGGCGGAAGGGGGTGAACGGACGCCCCGTCCTGGTGATAGCACGGAGGAATGAGGCTCTTGGTGCTGGGTGGGACGGAATTCGTCGGACGGGCGGTCGTCGAGGAGGGCGTCGCCCGGGGGTGGAAGGTCACGGTCTTCAACCGGGGGACGCACGGCGCGCCCGAGGGTGTGGAGACGCTGCGCGGCGACCGGACCGCGCCGGACGGTCTGGAGGCGCTGCGGAACGGCGAGTGGGACGTCGTCCTCGACACCTGGTCGTGGGCGCCGTCGGCCGTGCGGGACGCGGCGGAGCTGCTCGCCTCGCGCGCGGCGTCGTATGTGTACGTGTCGAGCCGGTCGGTCTATGAGTACCCGGTGGCGGTCGGTGCGGACGAGAGCGCGCCACTGGTCGAGGGGGCTCCGGACGAGGCCGAAGACCACGAGGGGGCCAAGGACTACGCGCGGGTCAAGGCGGGCGGTGAGCTCGCGGCCGTCCAGGCGTTCGGCGAGAGGGCGCTGCTGGCGCGTGCCGGGCTGATCCTCGGCCCGTACGAGAACATCGGACGGCTCCCGTGGTGGCTGAACCGGATCGCCCGGGGCGGGGACGTGCTCGCGCCCGGCCCGGCCGAGCTGAAGTTGCAGCTCAT
>NZ_JBFAOF010000194.1:0-9759 GCF_040675125.1 Spirillospora sp. NPDC049652
CCCACCCTCCGGGGCGGGCGAGGATCGCAACGTCCTGCACCGGCCTGCGGAACGGGCGGAACGACTCGTGACGTGGCGCCCCCTCCGGGGCGGGCGAGGATCGCAACGCGACCGAAGCGCCGTGGAAGGCGTCCAGCCCGAAGTGGCGCCCGCCCTCCGGGGTGGGCCAGGATCGCAACCAGGCGTTCATGGAGTGGATCAAGACCGCCGCGCCGCGTGGCGTCCGCCCTCCGGGGTGGGCGAGGATCGCAACTTGCGGTACTTAACAGCCCATGCCATGGGCTCCTCCTGGTGGCGCCCGTCCTCGGGGCGGGCGAGGATCGCGACTGACCAGGCAGTACCAGCTGATGACTGAGGCGCGCCTGTGGGGGGCGGGCACAGAGCCGGGTGCTGACGACCGTCGGTCGTAGTAGCAAGAGCGCCCTGCGGTGTGCTGCCGGAGTCGAGGCGTTCTCACGGTGGCTTGCTGGCGCGGGGGTGGGTGGCCTCATCCGGCCAGGGGCGGCGGAGTTGCTCCAATGTCAGCGCAGATTGTCAGGCTCGCTTCATAAGGTCGCCTTCCAACGCAACGTTGTGCTTTGGGGGCAGACCGTGACGAGTGATCTGTGGGCGCATAGCCGAAACCCGGCAGGGCGACGGCATGCGCTGGAGGATCACCTGCGGGACACGGCTGAGCTTGCTGGTCGGTTCGGGGCGGTGTTCGGCGCCGCTGACCTCGCTCACTACCTCGGGCTCGCGCATGACGTGGGCAAGGGGAGCTGCTCGTGGCAGGACGGGCTCGTCCGGGCTGAGAAGACCGGCGGACAGGTGGTGGACGCCGGCGGACGGAGTATCGACCACAAGTCCGCCGGGGCTTATCTGGCTGTGCGTGAGGGACACGTCGGTGCCTTCGGCCTGCCGGTGTTGGGACACCATGGCGGGCTTCCCCCACTGCGGCAACTGTCGAACAAAGTTGCGGACGCTTGCGAGGATCTGCAGGTCGCAGAGGCTATCCAGCACGTCCGCCGACTAGTGCCGGAGATCATGGGCGACCGGAGCTCGGCGGTTCCCGCGTGGGCTCGGGAACCCGGTAATCGGCATGCGGCCGAGTTGTTGATGCGGATGGTGTTCAGCGCTCTGGTCGATGCCGACTTCCTTGACACGCGGCGACATCGGGAAGGCGCTCTACCCGATCCCGTCGCGTGGCTGGCCGATATGGTCCCGCTGTTCGAGGCCGGCCGTGAGAAATATCTGCGCCAGAGGAGCGGCGGGCGAGGTTCGGCGGTCGGAGAGCTTCGCGCGGAGATCTATCAGCAGGCGGTCGCGTCGGCGTCGCAAGGGCTTGGGTTGTTTCCGTTCCCGGCGCCTACGGGGGGCGGCAAGACACTCGGAGTCGCGGGGTTCGCGGCGCATCATGCGGCGAAGCATGGGCTCCGGCGTGTGATCGTCGCAGTCCCCTATTTGTCGATCACCGAACAGAACGCCGAGGTATACCGGCAGGTGTTCGGGGCGGAGCATGTCCTCGAACACCACAGTGGCGTCGATTTCAACGAACTCGGGCCCGGCCAGCGGTGGCAGCGGCTGGCGGCGGAGAACTGGGACGCGCCGGTGGTCGTGACGACCACGGTCCGGTTGTTCGAGTCGTTGTTCAGCCGGAAGCCCGCGGCGATGCGGCGGCTGCATCGGCTGGCCGGTGCGGTGATCGTCCTGGACGAGGTGCAGTCGCTTCCCGATCCGATGCTGCCTCCGATCCTCTCCGCGTTGCGCGACCTAACGAGGTTCTTCGGGTCGAGTGTGGTGCTGGCGTCCGCGACACAGCCGGACTTCTTCGGCCTGGAGGTCTTCGTGAACCTCCAGCCGAAGCCGGTGATCGCTGAGCCTGCCCCCTACTACCGAAAGCTCCAGCGCGTCCGGTACGAGTGGCGATGCGAGCCTCAGCCGACGTTCGAAGAGATCGCTCAAGACGTGGCCGCCGAAACGAGCTGCCTGGCGATCGTCAACACCACCAAGGACGCCGCCACACTGCACCGATATGTGGAAGAGCTGACGGAAGACGTCCCAGTTGTGCACCTGTCGACGCGCATGGCTTCGCAGCATCGCCGTGATGCGCTCAACGAGATCCGGCAGCGGCTGAAGGACAAGCTGCCGGTGCTGGTCGTCAGCACGCAGCTGGTCGAGGCGGGCGTTGACCTGGACTTTCCGGTCGCATACCGGGCTTTCGCACCCGCCGAGGCGTTGCAGCAGGCCGCCGGGCGGGTCAACCGTGAAGGACTGCTGGACGTGGGACGGGTCGTGGTCTTCGACCCGTCCGATGGAAGCACGGTGGGCACGCGCATGGTCTACGGCGCGGCGCTCGACCTGACGCGGCAGTTCTTCGGTCCCGAGTTGGCACGTCCCGACGACCTGGACGCGCTGAGTGCCTACTACCGCGAGCGCTATTCGATGACGAACATCGAGGGTGCGGGGCCTGGCGCAGAGATCCAGAAGTACCGCACCGAGTTCGACTTTCCGGCGGTCGCGGACCGGTTCCGGCTGATCGACGAACGGACCGTTCCTGTGTTGGTGCCGTATGGGGACGACGCCGAACGCAAACAGCTCCGTCGGCTGCTCACTGCGCCGGAGGGGCCACCAGCCTGGGTGTACCGCAAGATCCAGCAGTTCCTGGCCAGGCTGCCGCGTCGCCTGGGGGAGCAGGCCCGCGAGCAGGGGATGGCGGACCTTCTCGTCGACGGCCTCTACGAGTGGCAGGACGTCTACCACCCGCAGCGCGGGATCGAGTTCACCGACCTGAACGGAGAGGACCTGGTGTTTTGAGCACTCCTGCCCGGTACCCGCACCCGCCGCTGGTGGTCGAGGTGTGGGGCGAGTTCGCCTGCTTCACCCGGCCTGAACTCAAGGCCGAGCGGTTCAGCTATGAGGTGATGACTCCTTCGGCGGCGCGTGGCGTCCTTGAGGCGATCTTCTGGCGTCCCGAGTTCGACTTCGTGGTGACGGCGATCGAGGTGTTGCGGCCGATCCGCTGGTTCTCCCTGCGCCGTAACGAGGTCAAGTCGATGACCAGCGAAGAGTGGGTTCGGCGGATGATGGCCGACCCCTCGGTCCGCTACGACGTGGAGAACGACCGCGACCAGCGCAACACCGTCGCGCTGCGCGATGTCGCGTACCGGATCCACGCTCAGGTCAGGTTGCGGTCCCATGCCACTGCGGGTGAGGTGAAGTACCGGGAGCAGTTCCGTCGTCGTGTCGACAAGGGTGCGTGCTTCTCCCAGCCGTTTCTAGGTACCCGGGAGTTCTCGGCGCAGTTCGGAAAGCCGTCAGAGCTCAAGCCGATCAGCGAGTCGCGATTGCTGGGGCCGATGCTGCACAGCATCCACTACCAGGACGGCCGGGAGACCTACCAGTGGTTCATGGCCGGAATGGAGGACGGCGTGATCCACGTTCCGGAACACGGCGTCGAACTGCCCTCCGCCGAGTCGCCACGAGCCGCGCGGTCGGCCAAGACGAGGGCGTGAGCGCATGCCTATCCAGCAGCTCGTCAAGTTCGCCACCGAGCAGGCCGGTCAAGGCGTGCCGCGCTACTACCGCCAGCGCGCCATCCGCTGGGTCATCAGCATCGACCAGCGGGGATACGGGCACCTGACCAATCTCGTCACTCCGGACGCCAAGGCCGGGGTGCTGATGCCGGCTCCCTATGTGACCCGCACCAGTGGCGTTGCGGCGATGCTGGTGGTCGACACGCTGGAGTACGTCTTCGGGGTGGCCAAGGACGACTCCGCTAAGGCCCAGGCCGCTGCGGACAAGCGCAACGACGCCTACCTGGAGCTGCTGCACGCCTGGAAGAACGCGTCCGGTGACCCTGTCGCGGAGACCGTGTGGGACTTCTTCGACCAGGAGAAGCACCTTCAACTCCTCGGGGAGCTCCCTGACGATGCCCCGCCGTCCGACCTGGTCGCTGTGAGGGCCGCCGGGGAGTACGCCCATCAGCGTGCTTCCGCAGTCGACTTCTGGGGTCAGGTCTCCCGGGACCGGAAGAGCTCGGGGCTCCAGGGCCTGTGCCTGTCCTGCCACCGCGAGGGCTCGCTCCTCAAGA
This sequence comes from Spirillospora sp. NPDC049652, assembly GCF_040675125.1. Taxonomy (NCBI): domain Bacteria; kingdom Bacillati; phylum Actinomycetota; class Actinomycetes; order Streptosporangiales; family Thermomonosporaceae; genus Spirillospora; species Spirillospora sp. NPDC049652. The sequence goes on from NZ_JBFAOF010000194.1 coordinate 4,070, forward strand.
CCGTCCCGGACATGATCAAGAGTTCGCTCATCCCGGTCGGCGTCGACTCCAAAGGACGTCCGAAACGCGGGCGCGACGCTGCCCTGATCTCGATCAACACCAGTGCGCAGGGCCGTGGCGGGCAGCAGCAACTCGGCAACACCCCGCTCTGTGAGGACTGCGGCGCCCAGGTCATGGCGGCGCTGAACCACCTGCTGTCGGACGCCCGCCATCGGCGACGCGGCGACGACAGCGTCCTGACGTGGTGGCTCGCCGAGCCGGCCGCCGAGTTCGACCTGATGATGATCGAGAACCCCGATCCCGGCCAGGTCAACGATCTGCTGAAGGAGATCCACTCGGGTGGGGGACGCACCCGGCTGGACGAAGGCGCCTTCCACGCGTTGACGTTGTCGGCCAACCAGAGCCGCGTGGTGGTCCGCGACTGGCTGGACGCGCCGCTACGCGAGATCAAGCAGAACATCGCTTCCTGGTTCGACGATCACGCTTCAGTCGACGTGTGGAGCGATGGCGTCCACTTCGTCCCACTGCGGCAGCTCGTGCGCGCCAGCGGACGCTGGGACCGCGGCAAGAAGCAGTACGTCCCCGGCACCGCGATCCATGGACTCGAGCGCGCCCTGCTGCACGCCGCACTCCGCGGTGCCGCTCCCCCGAGCCACCTGGTGCCCCAACTGCTGCACCGCATCCGCAACGACCACCGGATCGATCTTCCCCGGGTGGCGCTGCTGCGGCTCGCCCTCACCCGTCCGCCGTTCAAGGAGGCCACGATGCCCGGCCTGGACCCAGGCAACACCACGCCCGCCTACGTTTGGGGCCGGACCTTCGCGGTCCTGGAGGCCCTGCAGCGGCGGGCCCTGCCTGACGTCAACGCCACCATCCGCGACCGGTTCTTCGGGCTGGCGATGACCCAGCCCGAAGCCACCATGCGGCTGCTGCGGACGAACGCGAACGGGCATATCAAGAAGCTCACCCGCAGCGAGAAGACCCGTCCGGCCGGACGTGCCCTCGACAACCGTCTTGCTGACCTGGCCGCCCTGCTCGACGCCGACAAAGGCCTGCCGTCCCACCTCAATGCCCGGGACCAGATGAAGTTCATCCTCGGCTACGACCACCAGCGCGCCCACGACGCGGCAGCGGCCCGTGCCGCGAAGGAGGCCAAGGCGTCCAAGGACGCGCCGGAGACGGCCGCCGCCGAGAGCAACGTCTTGGACGAGGCATAGCCCGCCAGGTCAGCCACCCACACCCGACTCTTTCCTGAGGAGCCCTTTGATGACCGAGGTTCACCTCGACCCGGCGCGCAAGCACGACTTCGTGTTCCTGTTCGACGTCACCGACGGCAACCCCAACGGCGACCCCGACGCCGGCGGCATGCCGCGCACCGACCCCGAGACCATGCAGGGCCTGGTCACCGACGTCGCCATCAAGCGCAAGATCCGCAACATGGTCGCGCTGCTCGGCGCCGGCAAGCCCGGCTACGACATCTACGTCGAGGCCGGAGTGTCCCTCAACTCCCAGCACGAGCGGGCCTACACCGCGCTCGGCGTTCCCAAGACCAAGGACAAGGCCAAGGACCCGGCTGTCCAGTCGCAGGCACGTGACTGGATGTGCCAGACCTTTTTCGACGTGCGCGCCTTCGGAGCCGTCATGTCGACCGGCACCCAGTCCGCCGGACGCGTCCAGGGCCCGGTGCAGCTGACCTTCTCCCGCTCCATCGACCCGGTCGTCCCGCAGGAACACGGCATCACCCGCGTGACCCGCACCAAGACCGAGGACGACAAGGAGACCGAGATGGGCGGCAAGCACGCCGTCCCCTACGGCCTCTACCGAGGACACGGGCACTTCAGCGCTCCCCTGGCCGCCAAGACCGGCGTCACGTCCGAAGACCTGGCCATGCTGTGGCGCTCGATGCAGCTGATGTTCGAGCACGACCGCGCGTCCGGACGCGCCGAGATGGCGTTGCGCGGCCTGTACGTCTTCACCCACCACGACGGGTTCGGGACCGTCCCCGCCCACATGCTGTTCGACCTGGTCAGCGTGAAGCCGAACGTGGACGGGCCCACCCGGAGCTTCCTCGAGTACGACGTCAAGGTCGACGAGAGCGGCATTCCGGACGGCGTCACGCTCACCCGGATCATCGGATGAGCCCGGGCGCGGACCAGATCCCCGTCCCGCTGTCCGCGCTCGAACATTACGCCTACTGCCCACGCCAGGCCGGGCTCATCCTGTTGGAGGCCGGTTACGCGGACGACATCAACACCGTCCGCGGGACACTCCTCCACCAGCGCGTCCACGAACCCGCCGAGGAGACCCGGCCCGGCGTCCGCACGCTGCGCGCCCTGCCCGTCTGGCACGACGGATTCGGTCTGACCGGCGTCTGCGACGTCGTTGAGCTACTCGACGACGGGGCGGTCGTCCCGGTCGAACACAAATCAGGACCGTACAAGCCGGACAGCCCGGCTGATCTGCAGCTCGCCGGGCAGGCCATGTGCCTGGAGGAACGGTTCGGCCAGGCGGTGCCGGTCGGCTACATCTACTCCGGAGCCGACCGCCGTCGCCATCCCGTCTCGATCGACGCCGTGCTCAGGGCCCGGGTGCTCGAACTGGCGGGGGCGGTGCGAGCCGTCCTCACCAGCACCCGTCTGCCTGGCCCCGTCGCCGACAAACGATGCCGGGGCTGCTCGATGAACACGCTGTGCATGCCGCGGCTGCTCGCCGACCGCACGCGCTACCAGAGGCAACTCGACCTACGGTTCCGTCCCGCACCCGAGAGCGATGACTGGGATGACTGAGCTCCTCAACACCCTCTACGTCCAGACCCCGGGCACGTCCCTGTTTCTGGAGGGCGACAGCGTCCGCGTCGTTCTGCCCGAGGGCGGGGAGCGCCGCACCCTGCCGCTGCGCCGCCTCCAGGAGATCGTCGCCTTCGGGAACATCCAGTTCAGCTCCGCGCTTCTGGCTCGCTGCGCCGACGACGGACGTGCGGTGGTCTGGATGTCGTCCACCGGCCGCTTCCTCAGCCGACTGGACGGCCCGACGCGCGGCAACGTCCTGCTCCGGCACGCCCAACACCTCGCGCACGCCGCCCCGGACAACTCGCTCAACGTCGCCCGGGCCGTCCTCGCCGGCAAGCTTCAGAACAGCCGGCAACTTCTCCTGCGCGGCGCCCGTGACAGCCAGGAGCACCAGGACGAAATCCGTTCGCACGCCGATGCGATCGCCGACGCCATTTCTGACCTCGCGAACCCCCGCGACCTGGACACCCTTCGCGGTGTGGAAGGCAACGCCGCCCGCCACTACTTCACTGCGTTCGCCCTGCTCATCCGGCCCGGCCTGGACATTGCACCCTTTCCCGGACGCCGCAGACGCCCACCCACCGACCCGACCAACGCCCTCCTGTCCTTCCTGTACGGCTTGACCAGGTCAACCGTCCACGGCGCCACTGAACAGGTCGGGCTTGACCCCTACATCGGCTTCCTCCACGGCCTGCGCCCGGCAAAGCCCGCCCTCGCGCTGGACCTCATGGAGGAACTCCGCGCCCCCATCGCCGACCGCCTGGCCCTGACCCTGCTCAACCGCCGCCAGCTCCGGGCCGAACACTTCGAGACACTGCCCGGCGGCGCCGTCCAACTCACCGAGGACGGCCGCAAGAAGACTCTCGTCGAATGGCAGGACTGGAAGAAGCGGGACTGGCCGCACCGCCTGCTCGGCCGCCGCGTCCCCGCGGCTCTGCTGCCGTCCGTCCAGTCCCGCATCCTCGCCCGCCACCTCCGCGGCGAACTCCCCGCCTACATGCCCTGGATGATCTAGTGGAACTCCTGCTCACCTACGACGTCAGCACCGTCACGCCCGACGGCAGGAGCCGCCTCCGCAAAGTCGCCAAACTCTGCGAGGGCTACGGCATGCGCGTCCAGAAATCCGTCTTCGAGATCGTCTGCACCGAACCCGAACTACTCGTCCTCATCGACAAGATCCAGAAGACCATCAACGACACCGAGGACAGCATCCGCATCTACAAGGTCCCGAAGGGCTCCTTCCGCACCGTCCAGATGCTCGGCACCGCCCGCCCCCTCCCCCACCACGACGCCTTGATCATGTAACCGCGAGCGATACTCGCCAGTCCCAAAAGGGCAAGCGCCGTCGCATCGCCTTCCCGCGCGGGCGCGCGTTCGATCTCGTTGCGAGGCTCGCTCGTCCCGCAGGGCCAACGCCACTCGTGCAGGATGGCGCGGAACGTCACCAGGTCCGTGCTGTTGCGATCCTCGCCCGCCCCGGAGGGCGGGCGCCACCTGAACAGGTCGGCGGCCTCCTCGGCCCAGACCACTAGGTTGCGATCCTCGCCCCCCGGAGGGTGGGCGCCACGCTGCCCGAGCGCCTGCACGGCGAGCGGGACGTTCCTGTCGCTGCGATCCTCGCCCGCCTGGAGGGCGGGCGCCAGGGGCGGCGCTGGGGGCTTGGCGGTTGCGTCGGAGGCCGTGTTGCGATCCTCGCCCGCTGCGGAGGGCGGGCGCCACCCGCATCCACCATTACCGGATCCGCCTGAGCTACCCGTTGCGATCCTCGCTCGTCCCGGAGGGCGAGCGCCACGACCCGAACACGATCCTGATCCGGGCCAACCAGCACGGGTTGCGATCCTCGCTCGTCCCGGAGGGCGAGCGCCACCCACGACCCGGTGCGAGCAGCCCCGATGGGCTACGCCGTTGCGATCCTCACTCGTCCCGGAGGGCGAGCGCCACGCGTCGTATCCATGCGTGACCTGCGCTTTTGTGGGTGGGTTGCGATCCTCGCTCGTCCCCGAGGGCGAGCGCCACATGGCCATCCACCTGGGTGAGGCCCGGCGGATGGGCGTGTTGCGATCCTTGCTCGTCCCGGAGGGCGAGCGCCATCTGGTGGGTGAGGGTGACAAGGCGTGGGCAGAGCAGGTGTTGCGATCCTCGCTCGTCCCGGAGGGCGAGCGCCATCTGGCGGGGTTGTCGCGATCGTAGCGATGCTCGATCCCGTTGCGATCCTCGCTCGTCCCGAAGAACGAGCGCCACGGCCGATTCCATGATCTGGTTGCAGTAGAACCGGTAGTTGCGATCCTCGCTCGCTCCTGAGAGCGAGCGCCACCCGGACAACGGTCCGGCCGTCGTCCTCCAGGACCTGCCAGTTGCGATCCTCGTTCGCCCCGGAGAGCGAGCGCCACACCATCTTCGGGTCCTGCGAGAGCAGCTCACCCGAGACGTTGCGATTCTCGCTCGTCCCGGAGGGCGAGCGCCACGGGTAGCGGCCTGGAGCAACAGACGCTCGCCTGGCTGTTGCGATTCTCGCTCGTCCCGGAGGGCGAGCGCCACGCGGTCATCGCCTTGACCGCCGCGTCCACGTCGGAGTTGCGATCCTCGCTCGTCCCGGAGGGCGAGCGCCACATGCACAGGGTCCCGTGGTGGGTGATCAGCCTCCTGGTTGCGATCCTCGCTCGTCCCGGAGGGCGAGCGCCACACCGTCCCGCCGGCACTAGCCGGCCCTACTAGTCAAGGTTGCGATCCTCGCTCGTCCCGGAGGGCGAGCGCCACCTGGTCGCGGCGTAGGCGGGGATGTTGGAGCGGGTGTTGCGATCCTCGCTCGTCCCGGAGGGCGAGCGCCACGGCTCGGGCCAGCGGGAACACGCCGTCCTCGCGCAGGTTGCGATCCTCGCTCGTCCCGGAGGGCGAGCGCCA
>NZ_JBFAOF010000195.1:0-9713 GCF_040675125.1 Spirillospora sp. NPDC049652
GGGACGCCGAGCACCGCGCACGACAGCAGCGCGGCGAGCGCGGTCGGGCGGCGGCCGTACCCGGTGCGGCGGATCCGGCGGACGAGCCACGCCGCCGCCCACACCGCGAGCAGCAGCAGCCCCGGCAGGACGACCGCGATCAGCCGCCGGGCCGCCCACGGGTGGTCCGGGGTGATCCCCGGGCGGTACAGCACCAGCAGGGACGTCCAGACGACCACGCCGTACGGCAGCAGCCACTCGGGGGTGCGCCGCCGCAGCAGCCGCCGGACCAGCAGCGCCGCGCCGAACGTCGCGGCGAGCAGCGCGGGCACCCCGATGTACCAGATCACCCAGTGCATGGACAGCTCGGAGTACTGCCGGGCGCCGTCCAGCGGCAGGTGGTTGATCCGCTGGACCTCCTCGATGAAGTGCGCGTTCTGCGCGTCGTCGGGGTTCGCCGGCGGCCGCCGGACGGTCTGGTACCAGGGCCGGGCGACCAGCAGCGCGACGACGAGCAGGGTGAGCCAGGCGGCCAGGTCGGGGATCGGGCCGCGCGCGGCGGAGGCGGCCAGCGCCCGCAGCCGCGGCCCGGTGCGCTCCCACCGCAGCAGGACGACCAGGACCGCGGTCAGCGCGACGAGCGCGACCGTCATCGCGAGCAGCGGCACGAGCGAGGCGTGCAGGTAGACCAGGTAGGGCCGGGACAGCAGGAAGCCCTCGACGAGGCCGAGCGCGACCCCGGCGGTGAGGCCGAGCGCGAGCGGGACGCCGGTGCGGCGGCGGCGCGCGATCAGCAGCCCGGCGAACACCACCACGGGCAGGACGTCACGGAGCCCGTCGATCCGGACCAGGACGATCAGCCCGAGCATGCCGCCCGCGAGGAACGCCTTGGCGCGCGCGGAGCTCGGCATCAGCCGCCAGTACCGGCCGGTGCGGCGCGGCTCGTCCACGGCCTGGGCGCGCACGTCGTAGAGCATCGCGAGGCCGCCGAACAGCAGCACCATCGCGGGCAGCTCGCTGTAGGTGGACCGCGACACCCAGATCATCGGCAGCGTCAGCGCGAGCAGCAGCGCCCCGGCGGGGGCCCAGCGCGGCCCGACCAGCCGGGCGACCAGGCCGCCGAAGGCGAGCACGGCGGCCGCGCCGAGCACCGGGGCCATCAGCAGCATCGCCCGGACGCCCCCGACCCAGCCGCCGAACGACAGCACCAGCGGCAGCCCGGCCATGAACTGCGGGTCGATGTCGTCGCCGACCTGGTAGAAGGCCAGCGAGCCGAAGCCGAGCGCGCGGTCGCCGCCGCCGAACGCGGCGCGGTCCTGCGGGATCGGCAGCGAGCCGTGGTCGTTCAGCCAGAGCGCGAACTGCACGTAGGACGCGGGGTCGCGGCGGACGATGATCTGCTCGGAGCACATCGCGACCTGGACGGCCAGGAAGGCCAGCGCCACCGCGAGCACGCCGAGGGTGGACCAGCGCGGGACCGACCCGAGGGGCCCCGGCCGCGGCTCGCCGCCGGCGCGCGGGGCGTCCCGCAGGCCGAGCCACAGCACCACGGCCGCGACCGGCACGAACAGTGCGAACGCCGGGCCGAGGTCGAAGACGCCCCCGAGCAGCAACGGCGCGGACACCGTCAGCCACGCCACCAGCAGAAGGGCGGGTGCGACGGTGATGCGGGCGAGCAGCCGCCCCGCGCTCATCGGTGGGTTTCCCGGACGTCCATCGAAGCGGAGCGTATCGGCATCGCCCCGCGGGCGAAGCCGCGCGACACCGCAGGCACCCGAGGTCAGCGGGATCGGCGGGCGAGGCCGTACGCTCCGTGGCATGACGGCTCCCAAGATCGCGACCGATCCCGCCGGTCTGCTCCGCGCGCGCGTGGAGTCCGACCCGTCCCGGCCCTTTGTCACTTTCTACGACGACGCGAGGGGCGAGCGCGTCGAGCTCTCGGCGCGCGTCTTCGACAACTGGGTGGCGAAGACCGCCAACTTCCTCGTGGACGGCCTCGGCGCGCAGCCGGGCGACAAGGTCGTGCTGGCGCTGCCGGAGCACTGGCAGACGCTGGTGTGGCTGATGGCGTCCTGGTCCGCCGGGCTGCACGTCCATCTGGGCGACCCCGGCGAGGTGGACGGCCCCTACCTGCTGGCGGTGGCCGAGGAGGCGCTCGGCGAGGTGGACGACACCCAGGCCGACGAGGTGGTCGGGCTGTCGCTGCACGCGCTGGGCGGCCCGATGGCGGACGTGCCGCCGGGCGTCACCGACTACGCGGTGGAGGTCCGTGCGCACGGCGACCGCTTCCGGCCGGAGCGGTCCTATGCCGACGACCCGCTGCTGACTGTGACAAAGACCACATACGCGGGGGCGGATCTGGTCACCGAGGCGCGGACGTCCGCTGCGGAGTGGGCCTTGGACGCGCGGGACCGCCTGTTGGTTCACGTGCCCCTCGCCACCTCCCGAGGGGTTCTGATCACCCTGTTGGCACCGCTAGCCTCAGGATCTTCCGTCATAATCCAACGAAACTTTGACAAAGCGTCGCTAGATCGGCGTTTGACCCGGGAGCATGTGACCGCAGTGGCCGGAGTCCCGGCCGGAACCGCCGCACCGAATGCCGGATCCGGACCCGTTCGACGGCTCGACTGACCTAGTCTCTGACTGATTCCGCGACCCCCAAGGGCGGGCCCGACCCCCATCACGGAGCCGATGAACGACAACCCCATGTACATGGAGTACGTCGACGACGCCGACTCACCGGAGCCGGCGCGCCGACGCGGCTGGCGCATCCTCGGCTGGGTGTGCATCGGCCTCTCGGCGGTGATGGTCGTCGGCTCGCTGACGACGTACGGGATCTACCGGAAGATGTTCGGCAACATCGCGCACGAGGACACCAACGCCCTCGTCGGCCCCAACCGGCCGAAGAAGCTGAACAACGCGATGAACATCCTGCTGCTCGGGTCCGACAGCCGCGCGGGCGCGAACGCCGTCTACGGCCGCAGCATGAAGAACGAGGCGCCGCGCTCGGACACGATCATCCTGCTGCACCTGTCGCCGGGCGGCTCCGGGGCCTTCGGGGTCAGCTTCCCCCGTGACCTCATGGTGCCGATCCCGTCCTGCAAGAAGCCGGGCGGCGGCAACGTCATGACCCCCGCCCAGAGCAAGGCGCAGATCAACTCGGCCTACACGCTCGCCGGGCCGTCCTGCACGGTCAAGACCATCGAGAGCCTGACGAACCTGCGGATCGACCACTTCATGGAGGTCAACTTCGTCGGGTTCAAGTCGATCACCAACGCGATCGGCGGCGTGCCGGTCTGCCTGCCCAAGCGGGTGGACGACCCCAAGTCGAAGCTGCACCTGGCCGCGGGCAAGCACACGATCAAGGGCGACCAGGCGCTCGCCTACGTGCGCGTCCGGCACGGCCTCGGCGACGGCTCGGACCTCGGCCGCATCAAGCGGCAGCAGAAGTTCATGGGCGCGCTCGCCAACAAGGCGATGAGCGCGGGCGTGCTCAGCAACCCGGACAAGCTGCTGAAGCTGATCAACGCGGGCACCAAGTCGCTGAAGACCGACAGCGATCTCACCGGGCCCACGATGATGAAGATCGGCTCGGGCATGCAGGGCATGACGTCCGGCAAGCTGCGCTTCATCACCGTCCCCTGGGGGCCGGACCCGGCCGACCCGAACCGGGTCGTGCTGAGCCAGCCCAGCGCCGACAACTTCTTCAACGCGATGCGCAACGACCGCTCGGTGCCGGACGAGAAGAAGCCGGCCGCGGGCGGCGCGCCGAAGATCCCGGCGTCCCAGGTCAAGGTCCGCGTCTACAACGCCAGCGGCATCATGGGGCAGGCCGGCCGCGTCGCCGGGGCGCTGCGCGAGCAGGGCTTCCAGGTCGAGGTCGGCGGCAACCGCACGCCGATCACCTCGACCACCAGGGTCCAGTACGGCCCGGGCGCCGACCAGCAGGCCAAGACCCTCGCCGCGCTGATGCCGGGCGCGCCCGCCCCGACCCCCGCGACGACCGGCGCGCTGTCCGGCATGGTCGACCTGGTGATCGGCACCAACTGGACCAGCACCAGCCTCAAGACCGGAAAGTCCGGCGGCCCGATCCCCAAGCAGCAGGGCGAGATCAAGGCCAACGACAACATCTGCGACGGCAACTAGCCGCGCACCCCCGCGGAGGCCGGGGCCGTTCCCCGGCACCGGCTTCGGCTCCGGCCGCACCGAGCCGGGCCCCGGCCTCCGCGACCGCCGAAGTCCCGACCCCCGCCGAGGACCCATGACCTACACCGGCACCCCTCCCGCGTCCCTGACCCCGCAGCGCCCCCCGCGCCCGGCGGGCCCCCCGGGAGAGGTCCCGGCGCCACCACCGGTCACGGACGGGAACGTTCCACTCACTCCGGGCGACAAGCCGCGCAAGCAGCGCGACCCGTTCTTCGACAACGCCAAGTTCATGGCGATCCTGCTCGTCGTCATGGGCCACTGCCTGGCGCAGCTCGGGGACGTCCCGCTGGCCAAGACGCTGTACCTGGCCATCTACATGTTCCACATGCCGCTGTTCATCGTGATCACCGGCTACTTCTCCCGGAACTGGACGTTCTCGGCGGGCCGCACCCGCAAGCTGATCACGTCCGTGGGCGTGCCCTACGTGATCTTCCAGACCGCCTACACGCTCTTCGACTGGTCGGTCGGCCGGCACAAGCTCGAGATCAGCCTGCTCGACCCGTACTTCCTGACCTGGTTCCTGTGCGCGCTGTTCCTCTGGCGGCTGTCCACGCCGGTCTGGCAGCAGGTCCGCTGGCCGGTGGCCGTCGCCGTCGGGTTCTCGCTGCTGTCGTACATGTCCGACCTCGGCGACACCCTCGACCTGCACCGGGTGATCGGGCTGCTGCCGTTCTACGTGCTCGGCCTGTCGCTCAAGCCCGAGCACTTCGAGTACCTCAAGAAGCCGGTCGCCCGGCCGATCGGCGCGGCCCTGCTGATCGGCGCGGTCGGCGTCGCCTGGTTCGCCCGCACCAAGATGGACCTGAACTGGCTGTACTGGAAGGACCCGCACAGCGACTTCGGCGTCAGCAACATCACCGGATCGGTCATGCGGCTGGCGATGATGGCCTGCGCCTTCACCCTGATCGCCGCCTACCTCACGCTCGTCCCGAGGCGGCGGACCTGGTTCACCAAACTGGGCGCGACCACGCTGTACGCCTATCTGCTGCACGGCTTGCTCACCCGGTTCCTCGGGTACATGGGCTGGTGGGACACGTCGTGGCTGCACACGGTCCCCGGTGTGATCGGCGTGCTGGCCGCGGCCTGCGCGGTGGGCACGTTCCTGTGCTCCGCACCCGTCGTCCGGTGCTTCCGGTGGGCCATGGAACCGAAGCTCGACTGGGCTTTCCGAAGAACACGCACAAAAACACGCGTCGGATAACCTGCACAATGCCGGATCCGAATCCGGGTCCGGCCTCCTCTTACCAGCCGTTGGAGTATCGTGTCACCGCTGTTGAGCGTCGTCGTGCCGTTCTACAACGTCGAGGCGTACCTGGAGCCCTGCCTGGAGTCGCTGGCCCGGCAGACGCTGAGCGACCTCGAAGTGATCATGGTGGACGACGGGTCGACCGACTCCAGCGCCACGATCGCCAAGAACTTCGCCGAGCGGGACGGCCGGTTCCGGCTCGTCCAGCAGCACAACCAGGGCCTCGGCCCGGCGCGGAACGCGGGCGTGCCCCACTCGGCCGGCAAGTACCTGGCGTTCGCCGACAGCGACGACATCATCCCCCGGTACGCCTACGAGCTGATGGTGGCCTCGCTGGAGGAGACCGGGTCCGACCTGGCCTGCGGCGGCGTCCGCCGGTTCGGTGTGAACGGCCTGACCCAGTCGCCCATGCACCGCAAGATCTTCCAGATCGACCGCAAGGCGACCCACGTCCGCGAGTTCCCCGAGCTGCTGAACGACCGCACCGCCTGGAACAAGGTCTTCCGCCGCGCCTTCTGGGACCGGCACGCCTTCGCCTTCCCGGCCGGCCTCTACGAGGACATCCCGGTCACGATCCCCGCGCACGTCCTGGCGAGCAAGGTGGACGTGCTGCACGAGCCGGTGTACCACTGGCGCATCCGCGAGTCCGGGGCCCGCTCGATCACCCAGCGCCGCACCGAGCCCGGCAACCTCGCCGACCGGATGCGCTCGGTCACCGCCGCCTCGACCTTCCTCAGCACCAAGGCCCCGGACCTGAAGGACCGGTACGACGCCTTCGCGCTCGCCGACGACATCCGGATCTTCGTCAACGTCGTCGACCAGGGCGACGAGCAGTACCGCGAGACCTTCCTCGACCTGGTCAACGCCGTCCTGGACCAGATGGACCCGGCGGTCTACGAGAAGCTGCCCGCGATCGACCGGCTGAAGTTCCACGCCGTCCGGCAGCGGCTGATGCCCGAGCTCGTCGAGATCGTCTCGTTCGCCAAGAGCCACCCCGACCGGGGCAGCGCCATCCAGCGCCCCGGCCACCCGGGCAAGTGGTTCGGCGACTACCCCTTCCTCGGCGACCCGCGCTTCCCCGACCACCTCTACGAACTGCGGGACGAGCTGGAGCTCAAGACCGGCATCGACGAGATCGTCTGGCGCGACGGGCGGCTGCGGATCGAGGGGCACGCGTACGTCAACCGGCTGCACGCCCCGGAGGCGTCCGACTCGACCATCGAGATCGAGCTCCGCCGCCGGCGCCTGCTGGTCATGTCCAAGACGCTGCACCCGAAGGTCGAGCGCGTCCGCCGGCCGGACGTGACGGCCGAGAGCAAGCAGGCCACCGCCGACCTGTCCTGGTCCGGCTTCGCCTTCGAGGTGACCCCGGAGCAGCTCGGCTCCGGCGAGGGCACCTGGCACGTCTACGTCACCGTCACCACCCACGGCGTCAGCCGGCACGGCCGCCTCACCGGCCCGAAGGGCGCCGGCCTCTGGCCGCCGCTGCACGAGACCTCGCCCGGCCGGCTGATCAAGCCCAAGTACAGCCAGGCGGGCGAGCTGCTCATCGGGGTCCAGTCCGTCCGCGCGAAGGTCACCTCCATCCAGGTGGACGGCGCGCGGATCCACCTCACCGGCTGGGTCCGCCGCGAGGACGCGGCCTGCGTGACCAACGGCCACGTCGAGATCGCGCTGCGCCAGGGCATGGTCAAGGTCAAGCAGCCCGTCCGCAAGACCGGGACCGGCGAGGGCGGCCGGGTCGAGTTCGCCGCCGACCTGGACATCACCGAGCTCGCCGCGCAGACCGAGGCGGGCGACGCCGCCGAGACCGGCGACAGCATCGACTGGGACGTCTCGGTGCGCACCAAGGGCAGCAAGGTGCGGCTGGCGGTCGAGGCCGACCTGGTCGACCTGCGCGCGAACGTCGCCGGCCGCGAGTACGACGTCATCGCCACCAAGTACGGCAACCTCACCCTGGTCGAGCGCGCGCCGCGGCTGGTCGTCACCGGCACCCGCTGGCTGGACGGCAGCACGATCGAGCTCACCGGCTCCAGCGCCGACGAGCGCGCCCGGCCCGACCGGCTGGTCATGCGGATGCGCCGCTCCACGCTGACGCACGAGGTCCCGCTGAGCTGGGAGGGCCAGCGGTTCACCGCGCTGCTCGACGGCCGCACCGGCGGCCTGCCGCTGTCCAGCGGCCGCTGGGACCTGTACGCCCCCGGCGAGCGCGGCGACCTCACCGTCGGCATCGACCGGGCCGCGCGCCGCGAGCTGCCCGAGCCCCGCTTCGTCGGGATGCACGAGCTGGCGCTCAAGGGCCACCGGGGCGACCTGCTGCACCTGTTCGTGCGGCGCGCGCTCTCCGACGACGAGCGCGGCCCCTACGCCCAGCGCCGGATGCAGCGCGCCCTGTACGGCCCGGAGAACACCGCGCCGATCCGCGACCTGGTGGTGTTCGAGAGCTACTTCGGCAAGCAGTACTCCGACAACCCGCAGGCGATCTACGAGGAGATGGTCCGCCGCGACCTGCCCTTCGAGTACGCCTGGGGCAGCAACGACGGCCAGTTCACCGTCCCCGTCGGCGACGCCCGCACGGTGCTGCGCGGCTCGCGGGACTACCACGAGCTCGTCGCGTCGTCCCGGTTCATCATCGACAACTGCCTCAAGCCGTCCGGCTTCGCCAAGCGTCCAGGGCAGGTGTACGTCCAGACCTGGCACGGCACCCCGTACAAGCACATCGCCTACGACCTGGTGCGCAACGGCCGGATCGCGAGCAACACCACCAAGCTCAGCCGGTACGAGGAGGACGTCCCGCTCTGGGACCTGCTGATCTCCCCCAGCCCGCACGTCACCGGCATGCTGCGCCGCGCCTTCCGGTACGAGGGCGAGGTGCTGGAGGTCGGCTACCCGCGCAACGACATGCTGTTCGCGCCCGACCACGAGGAGCGCGCCCGGCGCGTCCGCGACCGGCTCGGCATCCCGCACGACCGGCCCGTGGCGCTGTACGTGCCGACCTGGCGCGAGGACATCTGGCTGACCGGCGGCCGGACCGCCGAGCTGGTGCTGCCCGCCGACCGGGTCGCCGCCGCGCTCGGCGACTCCTGGTCGCTGCTGGTCCGGCAGCACCACATGGTCGCCGACCGGACGGTCGGGATCGGCACCGGCGTCGTGGACGTCACCCGCTACCCCGACATCTCCGAGCTCTACCTGATCGCGGACGTGGTGATCACCGACTACTCGTCGGTCATGTTCGACTACGCCGCGACCGGCAAGCCGCTGCTGTTCTACGTCCCCGACCTGGACTTCTACCAGGACGAGCTGCGCGGAACCTACTTCGACCTGACCGCCGAGGCGCCCGGCCCGCTGCTGCGCGAGCCGGACGAGGTGGTGGAGGCGCTGCGCGACATCGACGCGACCAGCCGCCGGTACGCCGCCCCCTACTCGGCGTTCCGGGAGAAGTACTGCGCCATGGACGACGGGTTCGCGTCCGTCCGGGTGGTGGAGCACCTGCTGTCGCTGACGCGCTGATCATCGGGCGGCGGACCGCCCGCCGGCCCCCGGGCGTCCGGACGATTGTCCCGGACGCCCGAATGATCACTTCCCGGTGACGACTGGGCGACTTCGCGGAGTCCCGCGGGTGGTGGGCCGGTAGCATCAGGTGGCGCGGGGTTGCGACGTTTTTTCCGAGGCACGGGGACCGGCCTCGGCTCCATTTTCTCGAAAGGACAGCTCTCCATGGCGAACTTCACGCTCGATGACGTTCGGCAACGGACGTACAAAGCGCGTGACGCATGGTGGACGGTCTTGCTGGTCGATCCGCTCGCCTCGCGACTGGTCAAGTTCACTGCCAACAAGACCAACATCACTCCCAACCAGCTCACCGTCGGCGCGCTGATCCTCGGGCTCGGCGCGGGCGGCTGCTTCGCCGTGGGCACCTGGCCGATGCTGCTGGTCGGTGCGCTGCTCTACCACCTGTCGTTCACGCTCGACTGCATGGACGGCAAGATCGCGAGGCTGAAGGGCACCGGCTCGATCTTCGGCGCCTGGCTGGACTACATCTTCGACCGCGTCCGCGTGCTGGCCTGCGCCATCGCCCTGATGGGCGGGGCGTACGCGCGCACCGGCAACGTCGCCTACGTGTGGACCGCGATCGCCGTGGTGTTCCTGGACATGCTCCGGTACATGGACGCCCTGGAGATCTACAAGGTCCGCTCCCAGATGCGCAACAAGCTGCGCGACCTGGGCGCGCAGGCCGCCACCCTGGAGGCCGCCGCCCGCGCCGCGCGCGGCGAGACCCCGG
>NZ_JBFAOF010000196.1:0-9696 GCF_040675125.1 Spirillospora sp. NPDC049652
CGCGGGACATCGCCTCCGCGGTGGGCTCCGCGCCCACCCGGGCCGCGAGGACGGTTGCGACGTCCTCCGCGAGCTCGCGCGTGCAGATCGTCCCCGGCACCGAGTGCGCGATGGCCCGGCGGAAAAGAGGCCGCGCGTGCTCCATGGCCAACAGGACGGCGATCGAACCCGCACCAGCCGACTGCCCGGCCACGGTGACCTGGTCCGGGTCTCCGCCGAAGGCGGCGATGTTGCGCCGTACCCAGGCGAGGGCCGCGACCTGGTCGAGAATGCCCCGGTTCGCGGGAGCACCTTCGAGCAGCGCGAAGCCCTCGGCGCCCGTCCGGTAGTTGATGCTCACGACGACCAGGCCCGCGCCGGTGAGGGCCGCGGGGTCGTACATCGGATCACCGGACGTCCCCGCGATGTACGCGCCGCCGTGGATCCACACCAGGACGGGCAGCCCGGACGTCCCAGGATCCGGCGTGCTGACGTTGAGGGTCAGCCAGTCGGTGTCCGGGTCCGGGCGCTCGGCTGTCGGCCCCGCCTGCGGAGCGGAGGGCCCGAAGTCGACGGCCCGCCTCGTCCCGTCCCAGGGGGGAGGCGGGACGGGCGTCTGGAAACGGAGCGCCCCCACCGGCGGACGGGCGTACGGGATGCCCCGGAACACCGCGCACGTCCCGCGCCGGTATCCCTCGACCAGGCCTTCCGTGGTCCGCACCCTCGGACGTTCCGACATGGCGCGCCTCCCTCCGCTCGGGTTCCCAGTTTTCGCCGGTCACTTGTAATATGTCAACCGTATGGCGAAAGGGGGTGGCGATGCCCAAGCAGGTGGACCACGACGAGCGCCGCGAGACGATCGCGCGGGCGCTGTGGCGGGTGGTGGAGCGGCGAGGCGTCGCGGCCGTGAGCGTGCGCGAGGTCGCGCGCGAGGCGGGCATCTCGCACGGCGCGGTGCAGCACTACTTCGCCACGCGCGACGCGATGCTGACCTTCGCCATGGACTTCGCGTCCGAGCGGAGCTCCCGCCGCGTCTCGACCGCCATCGGGGACCTCGGGGACGCGCCGCATCCCCGCGACGTGCTCCGGGTGATGATCACGGAGATGCTCCCGCTGCATGCCGACTCGCGCGCGACGAGCCGGATGAGCACCGCCTACGTCCTGGAGGCGCTGCACGACGAGAACGTCCGCGCGCGGGCCCGCGACGGCCTGATCGAGGGACGGTCGATCGTCGAAGGGATCATCCGCCAGGCGATCGCGGACGGTCTGGTCGACGCCCGGCGCGATCCGGCGACCGAGACCGACCTGCTCCTCGCGCTCACCGGCCTCACCCCGCTCATCGAGCTGGGCGTCATCACCCCTCAGGCGGCCCTCACCGCCGTCGACCAGCACCTCGACCGCCTGTTCACCGGCGGACCGCAGGCGGCCTCCAGCTGAAGGAGAGGACGGTGCCGCCACCAACGCCCAGGACGACTACGTGGGGTTGTGGACCCGCCTCGACCGGGCGCCTTCTAGACGCCTGCCGGGACGTTGTCGCGGGCCTGGGCGCCGCGTTCCGGTTCGGCGGCGCGGGCGCAGTGCGCCGAGCAGTACCACTTCTGGTCGACGGCCACCCCGTGGCCGACGACCCGGCAGCCGCACTGCTCGCAGATCGGCGCCATCCTGGTGATCGCGCATTCGAACGAGTCGAAGACGTGCACCGCGCCCTGCGCGTGCACCTCGAAGCTCATGGCGTAGTCGTTCCCGCAGACCTCGCACTCGGCCATGCCGTCCGTCCCCCCGTGTCCCCCCGCCGCTGACCAGGGATCTACCCAGGTCAGCGGCCGGTGATTCCCCTCAACCCGCCATGCCCGCCGGACCCGCCAGGCGCCCGCGCGCCTGGACGACCGTGAACTCCACCTGGCCCTGTCCCTCCTCCCAGTGGGCGACCAGGGTGCCGCCCTTCGCGGCGAACCGGTCCGCGACCTGCTCGTCGGTTCCCAGGTACATCAGGCCCTCCTCGCCGTCGGTGCAGAAGAAGCCGAGGTGGGCGCCCAGCTCGGGCGGCGTGAGCGCGGCCAGCGCCTCCCGCCACTCCTCGGCCGGCTCCGCCTCGAAGGGAAGCAGGCTCTCCGGGGCGGCGCCGAGGGCGGTCGCGACCCGCATCGCGTCGAAGAGCGTGCCGTCGGAGACGAGCCGTGGGTGGCAGACGGTCCAGGCGCCGTCCAGGGCGGCTCCGTCGAGGCCGTGCGCGTCCAGCAGGCGGGCCAGGTCGCCGCCCAGGACGAGCCGGCCGGCGAAGAAGGCCGAGGCGAGGTCCGCCTCGAACCCCGGCGGCAGCCCGGCCTTGTCGAGCTCGAACACCGAACGGCTCGCGTCGAACGCCGGCAGCGGCTCGTCCAGGTCGAAGACCGGGCAGTCCCAGACGACCGGTTCGTCGCCGCGGAGGGCGGCGGGGGCGAGCCAGGCGGCGTCCCGCACGAAGCCGAGCTCGTGGACGAGGTTGCCGCCGAGGAACGTCGCGTAGGCGGCGTCGCCGTCGTAACTCGCCAGGGGGCGGCCGAGCAGGATCTCGAAGGCGTCGGCCAGCCGGGCCCGCCACTGATCAGATGACATGGCGGGACGATATCCATCCCATCCGCCAATTTCGGCGGGATCACTCCACCCACCACTGGTCAGGTGCCGAGGAAGCCGATGAGGGCCGCGTTCACCGCCTCCGGGTTCTCCAGGTGGCCGTAGTGCCCGCAGTCGGCGATCTCCAGGTAGGTGGCGGCGGGGATGTGGTCGGCGACCTCCCGGGCGAAGTGCGGGGGCGCGACCAGGTCGTCGGAGAAACCGATGACCAGGCATTCGGCGCGCACCCGCCGTAGCTCCCCCAGCCGGTCGGGGATGATGTCGAGGGTGAGCTGGGAGCGGCTGGCCGTCAGGCTGACCGGCGACAGCTCGAAGACGTCCAGCCAGTCCCGGACGGCCCGCGGGTCGTTCAGCGTGCGCCGGGAGAAGCCGCGCATCACGCTGGTCGCCGCCTCGTAGGACGGCGGCAGCTTGGCGCCGGAGTCGAACAGCTCCAGCTCGGCGCGGGACGCCGCGGCCCCGAGCGGGTCGGTGCGGCCGCGGGTGGCGATCAGCACCGCCTCGCGCACCAGGTCGGGACGGCTGAGCATCAGCTCCTGCGCCACGATCGCGCCCAGCGAGAAGCCGACGACGGCGCACGGGCCCGCCCCGAGGTGCTCGATGAGGCCCGCGCAGTCGGCGGCCATGTCGTCCAGGGTGAACCCTTCGGCGCACTCGTCGGTGGGCGCGATGCCCCGGTTGTCCATGGTGACCACCTGGAAGCCGGCGCGCAGCAGGGCGGGCACCTGGTGGGTGCGCCACACCCGGCCCGGCGCGCCGGTCCCGGCGACCAGCAGCACGGGCGTCCCGGTGCCGTGCACGTCGTAGCTCAGCCGGATTCCGTTGATCTCACTGATCGGCATGTCCGTCCCTTCCGACGGTCAGACGGTCCGCAGGGCCTCGGTCGGTTGCATGCGGGCGGCGCGCAGCGCGGGGACCAGCCCGGCGACCACGCCGATCGCCACCGCCGCTCCGACGCCGCCCGCCCACGCCTCCGGCGGGACCACCACCGCCCAGTGCTTGGTGGCGGCGTAGGCCATGGTGGCGAGGACGCCGGCGGCGACGCCGACCGCGCCGCCCAGGCCGGCGAGCAGGATCGCCTCGGCCAGGAACTGGATGCGGATGTGGCCGCGGGTGGCCCCGAGCGCGCGCCGCAGCCCGATCTCCGAGCGGCGTTCCAGCACCGAGATGATCATCGTGTTGGCGACCCCGACCCCGCCGACCAGCAGCGCCACCGCGCCGAGCCCGAGGAACAGGCCGTTCAGCGCGGACTGCGCGGCGGCGCGGACCACCAGCGCGTCCGACGGGTTGCTCACCGTGACCTGGCTGGGGTTCTCGGGGTTGGCGGTCGCCGCCAGGACCGCGTGGACGTTCTTGACCTGGTCGGTGTCGGAGCGCACGTAGATGGTGGACGGGTGGCCGTCGAAGCCCAGGAACCGCATGGCCGCCGGGTAGCCGACCAGGATCGAGCTGTCGATCTCCGGCGCGAGCGTCGCGGGCCCGAGGATCCCGACGATGTAGAACCACTGCTTGCCGAGCCAGATCCGCTGGCCGAGCCAGACCCGTTCCATGCCGAGCCGCTGCGCGGCGACGTAGCCGAGCACCGCGGTCGGCTCGTTGGCGGTGGCGGCGTTGAGGAAGCGGCCCTTCAGGACGCCGGTGCGGACGATCTGCGGCAGCTGCAGGCTGCTCGCCTGGACGGTGAGCGCGTTGGTGTTGACGTCCGGGATGAGCGGGCTGCGGTACACCTTGGCGTCGACCGCGCCGGTGCTCTGCACCTGCTCCACCGGGCCGATCCGGGAGATCATGCCGGGCGCGGTCAGCGGCAGCGCGGCGTTGTTGCCGGACAGGTCCTTGCCGGTGCTGACGGTCAGCATGTTGGTGCCGAGCCGGTCGATCTGGGCGAGCAGCCCGGCCTGGGACGAGGCGGACAGCCCGAGCACCGCCACGATGGAGGCGACGCCGATCGCGATGCCGAGCGCGGACAGCGCGGCGCGCAGCCGCCGGGTGCGCAGGCCCACGCTGGAGATCCGCAGCAGGTCGCTGACCTGGAGCCGGCCGGCGGGGAAGGCGGCGATGGTCACGGGAGGCGCCCTTCCACGATCGTCGATGAGCCGGCCGGTGCGGTGGCCGGCGGGGTGGCCGGTGCGGTGGTGTCCGGCGGCGGGTCGTCCTGCCGGACGTCGGCGACGATGCGGCCGTCGAGCACCTCGATCCGGCGGGGCAGCCGGGCGGCCAGGTCCCGGTCGTGGGTGATGACGACGATGGTGGCCCCCTCGGCGTTGAGGTCCTGGATCAGCGCGAAGATCGCGTCGCTGTTGCGGCTGTCGAGGTTGCCGGTGGGCTCGTCGGCCAGCACGATGGCGGGGCGTCCGACCAGGGCACGGGCGATCGCCACCCGCTGCCGCTCGCCGCCCGACAGCTTGGACGGGATGTGCCCGGCGCGGTGGGCCAGGCCGACCCGGTCCAGGGCGTCGGCGGCGGCGCTGCGGCGCAGCGACCGCGGCACGCCCGCGTAGAGCAGGCCGTCCGCGACGTTCTCCAGCGCCGTGGTGTGGTCGGCGAGGAAGAACTGCTGGAAGACGAAGCCGATCGTGCCCGCCCGCAGCCGGGACAGCTCCCGGTCGCTCATCCGGTCGACCTCGGCCCCGGCGATCCGGACGATCCCGGTGGTGGGGCGGTCCAGCGTGCCGATGACGTTGAGCAGGGTGGACTTCCCCGAGCCGGACGGCCCGACGATCGCGACGAGCTCGCCGCGGTGGATGGTGAAGCTCACGCCGCGCAGCGCGGGCACCGGCGGCTCGCCGGGATAGAGCTTGCTCACCGACTCCAGCTCCAGCACCGGTTCGGGCCCGGACGCGGGCGGGGGTCCGGCGGCGGACGGGTCCTCCTGCGCCGTCAGGTCGGGCCGCGTGTCGTCGGCCCGGCCGTCGTGGGTCCGGGTCTCGTCGGGCCGGGTCTCGGCGGGCCGGGTGTCGGTCATGTCGGAGGTGGTCTCGCTGCTCGTCTCGGCGGTGCTCCCGGCGGCGGCCGCGACCCCGGTCTCGGGCGGGGACGCCGGCACGAACGCCGGCGACATGTCGGGCAGAGGCTGAGGCGGAGGGTCGGGCAGGGGCCGGGGCCGGGGCGCGGGCAGAGGGCGCGGTTCGTCCGGGCGGGCCGAGGCGTGCTCGGTGGGGTCGTCGGCGGTCATGACGTCGGCACCACGACCTTCTGGCCGGGCACGATGCCCTTGCCGGTGATCTGCACCCGTCCGGCGGTGTCGTCGAACAGCCCGAGCGTCACCGGCATCAGGTGGTGCGAGCCGTCCGCGCCCACGACCTCGACGCCGTACCCGCCGCCGAGCAGCGCCAGCAGCGCGTTGACGGGGACCGTCAGCGCCCCGTCCACGCTCTCGGTGGTGATCGACACGCCGACGGGCGCCTGGTCGAGGTTGCCGGTGGCCTTGGAGTCGCCCGGGGTGATGGTGACGGAGATGGTGGACCGCCCGCCCTGGCCCTTCTTCACGACCGTGCCGACGGACGAGACCTCGCCCTTGACACTGGACCCGTTGGGCAGCGTGATCGTGACCTTCTGCCCCTCCTTCAGCCGGTCCTGGAGGGACGCGTCGACGTCCACGTTCACCTGCCGCTCGGTGGAGCTGCCGGTGAGGATCACCCCGCCCGGCTGCGCCTGCCCGCCGAGCCGGGCCTGGAGGGCGGTGATCCGGAGCTTGCGGACGCCGACGAACACCACGTCGCCCTTGCCGAGCTTCCCGGTCTGCTTCACGTCGAGGGCGTCCTGGAGGTTCTTCACGGCGGCGACGGTCGCCGCGGTGTAGGTGTCGGAGTCGGAGGAGATGGAGCCGTCGGCGTCGTAGCCGGAGGCCGCCAGCGCGGCGTTGAGCTCCTGGACGTCGGGGCCGCTCATGTCCCGCTTGAGGTCCCGGTACATGGGCGTCCTGCGGCCCTTGAAGAACACGACCGGCTTCCCGTTGATCTTGTAGAGCACCTGGCCCTGCCGGACGACCTGGCCGACCCTGGGCAGGAGGGTGACGGTGCCGGCCATCTGGGTGACGGCCTGGTAGCTGCCCGCGTAGGTGAGGGTCCCGCTGACAGAGGTGCGGGCGGTCAGGGTCCCCCGGGTCACCGTCGCCATGCCGGTGGGGACGGTCGCCGGGGCCTTGGCCTTCCCGCCGCCGCCGGACGTCGCCGTGTAGTACCCGGCGCCGCCCACCAGGACCACGACCACCGTGACGGTCACCACGATCCGCCGGCGCCGCCGCCGGGTCGCCACGGCGGTGCGCAGCGACCGGCTTCCCGGTTCGCTCTCCAGAGCGGTTGGTGCGGCATTCATCGCGCGGATCCCTCCACTGTTCCCCTCGCATTCTTCGGCGCTTTCCGGTTCCGTTCTACCGGAGTCGCGGTTTCGGCCCGGTATCGTTCATCCCGGTATCGCCGCGGCATTTTTCGGACGGGCGTCCCCGAAAAGGCGGCCGGCCTTTCCGGGGACGTCGCCGCGGCGCCGCGCCGATCAGGCCGGGGCCCGGCCGGCGGGGGCCGGCGTCAGTTGCCCGCCTGCCCTCCGGAGCCGCCGAGGAACTTCTGGCACGCCTTCTGCGCGGCCTGGAAGACGGGGTTGTCGGGCGTCATCCCGATCTTGTCGCCGTCCAGGTTCATGCCGCCGTTGGGGTTCGGGTCGGGGAACTTGGTCACGCCGTGGCCGCGCATGCACTTGGAGTACTGCAGCGCCGCCGCGCGGTCCTTGGGGCCGTTGTCGCCCGCGCCGCCGCCCGGCATCAGCGACTTGCAGGCGCCGTCGGCGGACTTGTAGACCGCCGTGTCGGACGCCACGTCGTTGCCGTTGACCTGCAGGCCCTTGCCGAGCACCGGGTCGGGGAACTTGCTGACGCCGTGCGAGCGCATGCACTTGGCGTACTTGAGCAGCCCGTCGTAGATCTGCTGGTCGCTGGGGGGCTTGCCGCCGTTGCCGCCTCCGCCGCCGCCCTGCGGGGCGCCGGAGGCGCTGTCCACCGCGGCCACGCCCTTCTTTCCGCCGTCGTCCGACGACCCGCAGCCGCTCGCCACCAGGGCGAACATCGCGAGGCCGGCGGCCAGCAGGGCGGTCGCGGGCGCGCCGCGGCCGGTGCGTACTTGCATGGTTGCTCCTTCTGTCGACGCACACCTGGCATGGAGTTCTACCGAGCGGGGGGTTTCGGAGAGGTATCAACCAACGGAGGCCCTGCGCGCAAGTGTCCAAATGCTTTTCCTCTGGACACTTGCGCGGGCGGCGAATCGTCCAACTGAATGACGCCTTGATGACCTCTGGGACGCCGGGTACGTTGACACCGCCATTAGCGAGGAGCGGGTGAGTCAAACAATGGTTCCTGATCTGGTCGACCCGACGACCTACGCCGAGCACGACATGGCCGAGATCTGGCGGCGGCTGCGCGCCGAGGAACCCGTCCACCGGCATCCCGGGCCGAAAGGCGCCCCCGATTTCTGGGTGGTCACCCGGTACGCCGACGTCGCGCGGATCCTGCGCGACGACGCGAACTTCACCTCCGAGCGCGGGAACGTGCTGGCGACCATGCTGGCGGGCGGCGACACCGGCGCCGGGCGGATGCTCGCGGTCACCGACGGGCCGCGCCACACCGAACTGCGCCGCCTGCTGCTGCGGGCGTTCTCGCCGCGCGCCCTCGCCGGGGTCGCCGAGCGCGTGCGGCTGCTGATCGACCGGCTGCTCACCGAGGCCCTGGAGCGCGGCGAGTGCGACTTCGCCCGCGACATCGCCTCGGCCGTCCCGCTGGAGACGATCTGCGACCTGCTGGACGTCCCGGCCGGCGACCGGCAGCGCGTGCTCGCGCTGACCAAGTCCGCCCTCGCGTCGGACTACGCGTCCCCGGACGCCGCGGAGGACTGGGTCGCGCGCGGCGAGATCCTGCTCTACTTCACCGACCTGCTGCAGGCCCGCCGCCGGCGGCCCGGCGAGGACCCGATCAGCCTCATGGCCACCGCGGAGGTGGGCGGCCGGCGGCTCAGCGACGAGGACATCATCCTCAACTGCTACAGCCTGATCATGGGCGGGGACGAGACCAGCCGGCTGGCCATGATCGGCGCGGTGCGGGAGCTGGCCGCCGACCCCGGGCAGTGGCGGGCCCTCAAGGACGGCGAGGTGACCGTGGAGTCGGCCGGCGAGGAGGTGCTGCGCTGGACCACCCCGACCATGCACTTCGGCCGGGCCGCACTCGCCGACACCGAGGTCGCGGGCCGGGTGGTCCGGGCCGGGGAGCTGGTGACGCTCTGGTTCAGCTCGGCCAACCGGGACGAGAGCGTATTCGGGGAGCCGGACCGCTTCCTGCTGGGCCGCTCCCCCAACAAGCACCTGTCGCTCGGGTACGGGCGGCACTTCTGCCTCGGGGCGCACCTCGGGCGGGTGGAGATCAACGCGATGCTGGCGGGGCTGCGCGACCGGGTCGCCGGCATCGAGCAGACCGGGCCGGGCCGCCGCATCTACTCCAACTTCCTGTCCGGGATGAGCAGCCTCCCGGTCGTCCTCAAGGGCTGAGACCCCGTCCTCAGGCCGGGAATCCCGGCCCGGGCCCGGATCGGGCGGGGGGCTGAGACCGCGCCGAAACCGGGGGCGAAGGCATGATGGAGCCGTGTCCAACTGTGCGTCCTGCGCATCCGGGACGGCGCACGCGGAGCGGTTGCATGCGGGGGCGGCCCCGCCGGGAGGAGCGGCACGTGCGGGTGCTGGTGATCGAGGATGACGAGGAGCTGGCCCAGGCGGTCGCCGTCGGGCTGCGCCGCGCCACCATGGCCGTGGACGTGGCGTTCGACGGCCCGTCCGGGCTGGAGCGCGCCCTGGTCAACGACTACGACGTGGTGGTGCTGGACCGGGACCTGCCCGGCCTGCACGGCGACGAGGTCTGCGCGCGGCTGATCCTGGCCGAGAGCCGCAGCCGGGTGCTGATGCTGACCGCCGCCGCCACGTCCGAGGACCTCGTGGACGGCCTCGGCATCGGCGCCGACGACTACCTGCCCAAGCCGTTCGACTTCCCGGTGCTGGTGGCCCGGATCGGCGCGCTGGCCCGCCGCGTGCACCCGGTGGCGCCGCCGGTGCTGCGGCACCGCGACATCGTCG
>NZ_JBFAOF010000197.1:0-9687 GCF_040675125.1 Spirillospora sp. NPDC049652
CTGCTCGCGACGCTGACCGTCCCCGCGCAGGCCGGTATCCGGGAGCAGGACTCACGGCTGGACGACCTGCGCGCGGCGGCGCAGATCATCCGGTCCCACGGGCGCCAGGGCGATGCGATCGTCTACCTCGCAGGCGTGGTCCGGTGGGGCGCGATGGCCTATCCGGGAACGTTCGGCCGCCTGCGGGACCTCGGGATGGCCGAGGACCCGACGCACGCCGGCAACTTCACCGGCAAGGACAAGGCGCCGATCGCGCTGCGTCCGGAGCTGCTGAAGGCCGACCGGGTGTGGGTGATGGGCAGCCGCTCGGTCCCCGTCCGGCCGGGGAACGCCGTGGCGCGCCGGAACGAGGTGATCGCCAAGGCCGGGCCCTGGCGGACCCTCGGGATGTGGCGCTACCACGGCGGGTGGCTCGCCCTCTACGAGCGCGTCCCCGCCGTCACCGAACCTCCACGAAGTCGACCTGGGTGCGCCCGGAAACACGGCGCAGCGCCAAAGAGTTCCACCCGCTGCCCAGATCGGCGTCGACGGTCACCGAAGCCCAGACGCCCGTCCGGGTCGAGGACATCCGGACCTGTCTCGGGGACGCACCGTTGACGGTGAGTTCGAGCCTCGCCTCGTCCTTCGCCCAGTCGGCGTACTGGACGCGGACCTTGTAACGGCCGGTCTCCGGCGCGAACACCGGGATCTCCAGCGCGCAGCCGTTCCGGTCGAAGAGCCCCACGGCCGAAGCCCCGGACGCCCGGTCGCGGTGCTGGGCCTGCACGCAGCCGTTCAGCCGGCCGCGCTCGGCCTCGTAGCGGACGGCCGGCCCGCGCACAGCTGGACGCGCCCCGTCCCAGACCAGGGCCCCGACGTACATCGCGCGGCTCACCCGCGACCCGCCGAGGTACCGCCGGATGCCGTGGTAGACGAGGTAGTCGTCGGCGCCGTCGCTCGACGAAAGGACGGACACGCTGCCCGGACCCTGGACCGTCCCGCCGAACGCGCCCGTGGACAGCAGCGCTCCGGGCTCCTTCCGGTACGGCCCGAACAAGGACGGCGCGACCGCGTACCGGGTCTGGTATCCGGACGTGTAGTACCGGCCGGACGAGTAGAACAGCACGTACTGCCCGCCGCGCTCTACCAGTGCCGGGGCCTCGACCAGGATCGGGTCGGACGCGTCGCGTGCGATCAGCCGGTGCGGCGGCTCGCCCGCGGTGCGCAGGCCGTCCGGCGTGAGCTTGACCGCCCAGATCGCCGACGTCGCCAGTGCGTCGGACTTGTAGAGCAGGTAGCGGGTGCCGTCCGGCTCGACGTGGTGGTCGGGGTCGATCGCGCCGCCGAGGTCGGCGGGACAGACGATCGGATCGCCGTCCACAGGGACGAACGGGCCGGCGGGTGAGGTCGCGGTGGCGACGCCGACGCACTGGATGTCCCGGTCCCGGCGGCGTGCGGAGAAGTACAGCACGAAGGGCTGGCCCGGGACGGCCGGCTCGACCACCTCCGGCGCCCACGTCCAGCCGGCCGAGGCCCATGCGGGCAGCCGGGCCAGACCGTCGCCGGGCCGCCGCGTCCACGGGCCGGTCGGCGACGGCGCGGTCGCGACCGGCAGCGACGCCGCGCCGTCGTTGGTGCCGTAGGCGTAGTAGACACCCGCCACCTTGATCACGTCGGGGTCGGCGAATCCGGGATCGATGACCGGCTTGTCCGCGGTGTAGCCGGGCGCGTGGAGCGGCGTCGGGGTTCCCGCCGGACTCGGCGGAGCGGCCTCCGCACGGCGCCCCTCCTTCCGCGGCCCGCCGCCGCCCGTGCCGGCCGCCAGCCCGGCCACCAAGACCAGCAGGCTGACGAGGGCGCCGGCGAACAACGGCATGAGGGGGCCGCTCGGACGGATGCGCGCGGGAAGCCGCCGCAGCACACGGTCCAGCGGACCGAACCGCCGGCCGCTCAGCGCGCCGGTGCGCCGGCCGCGCAGCGCACCGCTCAGCCCACCGCGTCGCGGACCACGCCGGGGACCACGGGCGTGCGGCATCGCGCCGCGTCCGCTCGCGCGCAGGTCCAACCGGCCTCCCCTCAACGGTCCGACATCATGCCAAACAACGGGTGACCTGCCGACATAGCGGTACGGACGCGCACTTACCGATCACGATCGGTACAGTTGCCAACCGTTGCCCACGAGAGGAGACAGGACTCGTGCACCGGAGAGCGTCCGTGCCGAGCCGTCGCTCCCGCCTCGCGTCGGCCCCGGCGGCACTGCTCGTCGCGCTGCTGCTCGCGCTGAGCGCGTGCGGAGGCGCGGGCGGGCACAAGCCCCCGGGGCGCGGGAAGGCCGGTGCGGGGAAGCCGAACGTCGTCTTCGTGCTGACCGACGACCTGTCCTGGGACCTCGTCCAGCACATGAAGAACGTCGTCCAGATGCGGCAGCGCGGCCTCACCTTCACGAAGTTCTTCGTCGCCGACTCGCTGTGCTGCACGTCCCGCGCCTCGATCCTCACCGGGCGGTACCCGCACAACACCGGCGTCCGGACCAACTTCCCGCCGTTGGGCGGCTACGGGGTGTTCAAGGCGCGCGGCGACGAGCAACTGTCGTTCGCCCCGGCCCTGCGAGCCGCCGGGTACCGGACCGGCCTCATGGGCAAGTACCTCAACGGCTACCAGCCCGGGGACACGCAGGGCGGCGCGACCCCCTACGTCCCGCCGGGCTGGGACGAATGGGCCGTGGCGGGCAACGGCTACCCCGAGTACGACTACCGCCTCAACGAGAACGGGAAGCTCGTCCAGTACGGGCACCGGCCGGAGGACTACCTGACCGACGTCATCGCCGGGAAGGGCGTCGACTTCGTCAAGCGCGCCGCTACCGACAAGCGCCCGTTCTTCCTGGAGATCGCGAGCTTCGCCCCGCACGGGCCGTTCGTGCCCGCGCCGCGGCACGCCGGGCTGTTCCCGGGCCTCACCGCGCCCCGGTCCCCCTCCTTCAACGAGGGGGACGTCTCGGACAAGCCCGGCTGGCTGCGCTCCCATCCCAAGCTGCGCAAGCCGGGCCTGCGCGGCGTGGACAACGGCTTCCGCGACCGGGCCCGCATGGTCCAGGCGGTGGACGAGATGATCGGCCGCCTCCAGCAGACCCTCGCCGAGGTCGGGCGCGACCGCGACACCTATGTCGTGTTCGGGTCCGACAACGGCTTCCACCTCGGGCAGCACCGGCTCGCGGGCGGCAAGATGACCCCGTACGACAGCGACATCCGGGTTCCGGTCATCGTCACCGGCCCGGACGTCCCCGCCGGACGGGAGACCGACGCGCTCGGGCAGAACACCGACTTCGCGCCGACCTTCCTCGAACTCGCCGGAGCTCCGGTCCCGGACGGGGTGGACGGCCGGTCACTGGTTCCCTTCCTGCGCGGAGACAGGCCGTCCGGCTGGCGGGACGTGGCTCTGGTCGAACACGTCAAACCAGCGCCGTCCCCCGACGACCCCGACCGCCAGGACTCCGCGCCCGGCGCGCCGCCCAGCTACAACGCGCTCCGCCTGCCCGGCGAGCTGTACGTCGAGTACGACACGGGCGAGAAGGAGTACTACGACCTCACCAAGGATCCGGACAACCTGAACAACCTCGCCAGAACGCTGCCGGAACCGCGCGCGCGGGAGTTGTCGGCGCTGCTGTACGCGCTCGTCCACTGCGCGGGGCCGAGCTGCGCGACCGCCGACCGGACGCGCTGACCGAACACCGAACCGGCTGTGCCCGGCATCCGGCGGGCGCCCGACCAGGCGTCCGGCAGGGCGCCGGCGGAACGGCCGAACGAATACTGACAGGACGCTGGACGGTCGCGGTCCGACCCAGGTGAGAGGTCCCGGACGCCCGGATATGATCCGGGGGCGAAAACGCGGCCGAACGCAGGCGACCAGGGGAGACGGGCGTGACACCACCCACCACTCCGAACCCTTCGGACGGGGACGGAACGCACGACGAGTCCGCTTCGCCACCGCCTCCGCCGCAGTGGCAGGCGGATCCGTACGGGGCCGGCCCCGATGCCGGGCTGCTCCCCGACCTTCCGGCGCTCCCCGAACCGCCCGGAGCCCCGGCCGAACCGCCGTCCGCGCCGCCGGCGCCGCCTCCCGGGCCGCCCTCGCCTTCGTCGTCCTCGGCGCCTTCGCCGCCGTCTTCGTCGCCCAACGCGTTCCCGTACGCGCAGCAGGTTCCCCAGATCCAGCCTTTCCCGTACGCGCAGGAGATCCCGGACGACAAGCCTTCCGCTGCCGAGCCGTTCCCCTACGCGCAGGAGGTGCCGGCCGCGCCGCCGACCGTCGCCGAACCCTTCCCGTACGCGCAGGAGATCCCCGACAGCAGGCCCCCGGCCGCCGAGCCGTTCCCTTGGGCGCAGGAGATCCCCGGGCAGACGGCGCCCGCGCCCGGCGCGCTGGCGTCCGGTCCCCCGGCGGACGCGACGCGGATCGAAGGGACCCGCTTCGACCTTCCCCAGCAGACCGAGGGAACCCGCCTCGACATTCCGCAGCAGAACGCTCCCCAGTTCAACGAGCCCTGGCTCAACAGCCAGGACACGGGCAAGGGCGGCAAGAAGCCGAAGAAGGCCGCCAAGTCCAAGCAGCCCACGGGCAGCGGCGGCGGGGGCGGCCGGAAGGCGCTGGTCTTCGGCGGTGCGGGCATCGCCGTGGTGGCGATCGCGGCCGGCGGCGTCTTCGCCGTGACGCAGATGCGCGATGGCGGAGGCAGCGGCCCCTCGGCGGGCGCGAAGGCCGACGAGGCGCTGTTCCCCCTGCCCGTCAACCTCCCGTCCGACGGACGCGACCAGCAGCTCGCCGGCGTCGCCGCGGTCGGGTCGACCGTCGTCGCGATCGGCGGCGAGAGCGACGCGCAGGACGCCCGCGGCCTGTTCCTCGTCTCCCGGGACGGCGGGAAGACCTTCACGTCCGCGACGGTCTCCGGCCCTGAGGACGGCTCATCCGGCCAGGGTGAGTCGCCGAAGGCCGTCGCGGGGTCCGCGCACGGCTGGGTCGCGATCGGCTCCCGGCAGGGTGGTGGCGGCCTGGTCTGGACGAGCGGCGACGGCCGGACCTGGCGCCGGCAGCCGGACGCCGTGGGGGAGCCGTTCGGCCCGAACGCGCGGATCCGGCGGGTCGTCGCGACCGACACCGGTTTCGCCGCCGTCGGCGAGACCTCCACGAAGGGCGACTACTCCGACGCCGTCCCGACGGTCTGGCTCTCCGGGGACGGCAACGCCTGGGAGGCCCGCCGCGACGTGCAGCAGATCGGACTCGGCGAGCGCAAGGGCAAGGTGCAGCTCACCGAAGCCGCAGCGAGCGGCAAGACGATCCTGCTGGAGGCGACGGTCACGCCGGACGGCCGGAAGGCCGCCCCGTTCCGGCTGTCCTGGCGCTCGACCGACGGCGGCCGCAGCTGGTCCGGGTCGGACATCCCCGCACCGAAGGGCTCGCGCGGACTGATGGTCGGCGGCGGCGCGGCCGGGTTCGTGGCCGTCCGCGAGATCAAGGCGGGCAACCGGCAGTTCGGCCAGGCGTTCACGTCGAAGGACGGGGCGTCCTGGAAGCAGGCCGGACGCCTCACCCCGGGCGGCTACCGCGCCACCCAGCGCCTGGTGGGGGACGGCAGCGGTTACGCCGCGCTGGTCCAGCGCGGCAACGACCTGCTCATCTCGCGCAGCACCGACGGCGGCTCCTGGCACGACGCGGGCAGCCTGCCGGTCCGGCCGGGGCAGCGTGTGGCGGACGCGGCGGCCGCGGGCGGCAGGACCGTCGCGGTCGGCGAGCAACCCGGCAGCGGCGACGTCAACGGCCTGCTGGCCGGCTGGGACGCCGGCGGGGCCGGCGACCCGCTCGATCTCGCCAAGGTGCCCGGCGCCGTCCGCCGCGACCACACGGTGGCGGGCGTCGGCGCGGCGAACGGGCGCGCGGTCGCGGTCGGCGGCGCGGGTGGCGACGCCGCGGCCTGGACGTCGTCCGACGGCTCGACCTGGAAGCTCGCGCAGGGCCTCGGCGCGGCGTTCACCCGGCCGGGCGCGCAGCGCCTCACCGCGGTGACCGGCGGGACCGCGGGGTGGCTGGCGGTCGGCTCCGACCAGGGTCATGCGCTGGTGGTCACCTCGTCCGACGGCGCCACCTGGCGGGCCGCCGACACAGCCGCCGCGTTCCGGGGCACCGGCGCGACGCCGCCGTCGACGGTCGCCGCCGCCTCCGGACCCGCCGGTTACGTGGTCGTCGGGGCCGAGGGCCCGTCGGCCGCGGCCTGGTTCTCCAAGGACCTGCAGGCCTGGGAGCGCGGCCGGGGCTCCGGCCGCGACGGCCTCGCCGCCGACCGGGACACCCGCTGGGCGCTCGGCGTCGCGGGCGGCTCGTTCGGCTACGCGGCGGTCGGCGGCGTCCGGGGCCGGGAGGGCAACCGCCCCGCCGTGTGGAACTCCGCGGACGGCCGCCAGTGGAAGCTCCAGCAGCTCCCACTGCCGGGCGGCGTCAAGGAGGGGCACCTGACCCAGGTGGCGGCCAAGGGCTCCACCCTCGTCGCGACCGGCCTCGCGGCGACCCCGCAGGGCCTCGGCTGGCTCGGCTACGTCTCCGCGGACGGCGGCAGGACGTGGAAGCAGGTGCCCACCCCGGGCGGCGCGGACCAGGCGGTCGTCACGGCGCTGACGGCGACGCCCAAGGGCTTCGCCGCCACCGCGACCGTGGCCCGTGGCGGCGGCGCCGACGTCCTCTCGCTGACCTCGGCGGACGGTTCGTCCTGGGCGGCGGCGGTCCAGAAGGGGACCGGCCTCGGCGGGGGCGGCGACCAGAGCGTCACGGGCCTCGCGCCGCTGGGGAACACGCTCCTCGGCGTCGGGCGGTCGGTGGGCGGCGATGCGGACCTGCCCGTCCTCTGGACCCGTCCCGTTCCCTGATCCGAACACGGAGGCCCGCCGGGAAGTTCTTCCCGGCGGGCCTCCGCACGTTCGGAGGCGCGCTAGACCGCGCCGTCAGGACGGACTTCGGCGATCGCGGCCGCGTCCGGCGACGTCGCGGGCGGCGCCTCGGCGACCTGGTCGCGGGCGCGGTTGCGGCGGGCTCCGTACGGTGCGACCACCATGCGGTACACCGGGCGGCGGATGCTGGTCGGGACGAACCGGTAACCGCCGCGGACGACCAGGTTCCGGACGTACTGGGGCCGGGTGAGGTGCCCGGCCCGGTACATCTCACGCTGGAGGCGCAGTTCGGAACGGAGCAGGTCGCGGCCGCCGCGGCGCTCGTAAGCGCCGTTCCCGACCCGGTAGTAGACCAGCGGCTCGGGCACGTTCACCGCCCGCGCGCCGCCCGCGATCATGCGGACGAACAGCCAGTAGTCCTCCATCAGCGGCAGGTCGCCGTAGCCGCCCGCCGCGTCCACCGCGCTCCGCCGGTAGACGACGGTCGGGTGGTTGAACGGGTCGTGCAGCCGGGCGTACCGGGCGATGTCGGACGGGTCGCTCGGCGGGGTGCGGAGGCCGACGACGTCGTCCAGGTCGGCACCGAACTCCAGCAGGCCCGCGCCGACCAGGTCCGCGCCGTCCCGGACGATCGGGACCTGGACGGCGAACCGGTGCGGCATCGCGATGTCGTCGGCGTCCATGCGGGCGACGATGTCGTGCCGACAGGCCGACAGCCCGAGGTCGAGCGCCGGCCCGAGACCGTGGTTGTCGTCGGTCCGCATGAAGGTGACCTCGACCGGAGCGGTCGCCACCTGTTCGTTGACGCACGCCTCGAGCTCGGGCGCCACGGGGCCGTCCTGCACGAGCACGACCTGGTCGGGACGCAGGGACTGGTCGTGCACCGCGCTGCGGAAGGCGTCCCGGAAGTAGTCCGGGCGGTCGCCGCCGTACACGGTCATGAGCAAACAGAAGGGTTCGTCCTGCATGACTCTCGAGGCGCGGGGGGGGATGGCGGATGGTGAGGGGGTGGTTGGTGAGGGGCGGGCACAAGATACCGCCAATCCGTCATATACAGGTCAGATCTGACAGTGAACGTTCAGAGTCAGCGACAACCGTCGTTCCTCTCCCGGCGGGCGCGCCCGGTTCCGGGTGTCAGCGGGCGCCGCAGACGTCGCGGTCCGCGCGGATCTCGCCGGCGATCTTCGGGACGGGGCGCCGGACGGCCGGGCCGACGGTCGCGCCGTCCGTGCCGATGACCAGGTAGACCGTGCCGGGCTTCAGGTTCAGGTCCCGTCTCGGCGGGTGGCCGGGGACCGCCGCGGCGAGGGCCGCCGCCTGGTCCCGCGCGCCCAGCCCGAACACGATCTCGGTCTTCGCGTGCGAGCCGCTCTTCTTCGTCCCGGTCCGGACGATCTGAAACCCGCGCGCCTTGAGGCGGTCGCCGACGCGTCCGGCGAGTCCCTGCTCGGACGTCGCGTTCAGCACGGTGACCTTCACCTGCGCGGGCGGGACGGGCTTGGCCGGGCCGCCGGGCTTGCCAGGGCCGCCGGGGGCGGGCTCGGGCGGGGCGTTGTCGCTGCGGATGGCCTGGAAAAGGGCTTCGGACTGAGCGGCGTTGAACTGGACGCGGTTCTTGTCGGCCGGGTACGCCTCCACCGGGACGGTCACGAAGCGGACCTTGCCCGCGCTCATCCCGCGCAGGCCGCTCGCCGTCTTCTCCATCGCCTGCATGGTGAACTCCCGGTCCACCTTGATGGACTTGGCGACGGCGGAGAGGAACGAGTAGACCTTGCCCGGGTCCTTGAGCATCCCCTTGTCGGTGGCCTTCTTGACGACCGAGGCCATGAACTGCTGCTGGCGGCGGATGCGGCCGAGGTCCGAGCCGTCCCCGAGGACGTACCGGGTGCGGACGTAGCCGAGCGCCTGGTCGCCGTGCACGGTCTGGCGGCCCTTGCGCAGGTGCAGTTCGGCCTTCGGGTCGTCGATGCGGCGCGGGACGCAGATCTCGACGCCGCCGAGGGCGTCCACGACCCGCTTGAAGCCGGTGAAGTCGACCTTCACGAAGTGGTCGATGTGGATCCTGGTCAGCGACTCGACGGTGGCCCAGGTGCAGGCCGACCCGCCCTGCGCGAACGCCGAGTTGATCATGTCGAGGCGGCCGGGGATGACGGTCCCGTTCCGGCGCTTGCAGTCGGGGATCCGGACCATCGAGTCGCGCGGGAAGCTGATGCCGAGGGCCTGGTTCCCGCCCGGCGACAGGTGCAGCAGGATCGTGGTGTCGGAGCGCTCGCCGACCTCGGTGCCGTACCGCGCGTTCGCGCCCATCCGCGAGTCGGACCCGATGAGCAGGATGTTCATCGCGTCGTTCAGCTTGGGCGGACGGTGCGGGGGCAGCTGCGCGGTGACGTCCTCGCGCCCGATCTGGCCGTCGATCCGGCGCCACAGCGCGTACGCGGCGATGCTCCCGGCCACCAGGACGAGGGAAATGACCACCGACAGCACGCCGAGCACCCGCCACGTCCGGCCCGACCGCGCGGGCGGCGGCTCGTCGTCCTCGCCCGCCGGGGGCGCGCTCTCGAAGACCGACCGCGACGACATCCGCGCAGGCGGCGACCCTTGCGCCCCCACCCCTGGACGACCGGACGGCGATCGCGGCCCCGACCTGGAAGAGGACCCCTGCGCCCCCGGACGACCGGACGGCGACCGCGATCCGGGGCGACCGGACGGCGTTGGCGCTCCCGAGCGGTCGGGCGGCGACTGCGATCCGGGGCGACCGGACGGCGTCAACGGGCCC
>NZ_JBFAOF010000198.1:0-9619 GCF_040675125.1 Spirillospora sp. NPDC049652
CACAGGTCGATCCCGGCGCCCGCTCCGGCGCTGGTCGCCACGTCGCCGTCGTCCACGTACAGCACGTCCGGGTCGACCTGGACGTCCGGGAAGCGCGCGGCCAGCTCGTCCGCCAGGGCCCAGTGCGTGGTGGCGCGCCGTCCGTCGAGCAGGCCGGCGTGCGCCAGTGCGAAGGCGCCGGAGCAGATGCTGACCACCCGGGCCCCGCGTGAGTGCGCGCCGCGCAGCGCCCGGACGACCGCGGCCGAAGGGGCCTCACCGGCGGGGAGCCAGCCCGGGACGACCACGGTGTCCGCCCGGTCGAGCGCGTCGAGGCCCTCGTCCACGACCATGTCGTACCCGGCGTGCGTCCGCACCGGTCCCGGACGCTCGGTGCACACGGTGAAGGCGTAGCGGGTCGGCAGGCCGCGCCGCTGGATCCCGAACACCTGGGCCGCGCACGCGAGTTCGAAGGTCGACTGCGGGGGACGGACGAGCGCCACAACCTGATGCATGACCGAAAAGTACCTCTTGATGTCATTCCAGACTCTCGGCGGACGAGGCACCACGCGCCACGCTGGTCCCATGACGACAGAGCAGAGCGCTTCCGCCTACACGTGGGCCGCCGTCCAGGACGCGCCGGTCCACGAGGTGTTCCCGGGCATCCGCGTCCGCCTTCTCTGGAACGGGGAGGGTGGTGCGAAGGCCGCCGTCCTGGAGATGGACGCGAACACGTCCTGGCAGGGCATCGACGTGCACGAGCCGGGGCCCGAGGAGGTCTTCGTGGTGTCCGGGACGTTCAACGACGGCGAGCGCGACTATCCCGCCGGCACCTTCATCCACGCCCCCGCGGGCTCGTCGCACGTCCCGCAGACGACCACGGGCTGCACGCTGTTCCTCTTCTATCCGGAGGGCTGATCTATCCGGAGGGCTGAGCGAACCGGTTCTGGAGTTCCACCTTGCGCACCTTGCCGGTGGCGGCCGCTCTGGGGAGGGCGTCGACGAGTTCGAGGCGCTCCGGCCAGAAGAACGCCGTCATCCCGGCGTCCCGCAGCAGGGCCCGGACATCGTCCAGGGTGATCCCGTCGGCGGCGTCCTCGGCGGGACGGACGACCGCGCAGACCATCTGGTCGGCGCCGCCGAGCACCGGCAGCCCGATCACCGCCGCCTCCTCGACACCGGGATGGCCGGTGAGGATCTCCTCCATCTCGGTGGTCGGGACGAAGAACCCGTTGCGGAAGACGGTGTCCTTGGTGCGGCCGGTGATGCGGATGCCGCCGCGGCCGTCGTGGCGGGCCAGGTCGCCGGTGTCGAACCAGCCGTCCTCGTCGCAGAAGGACGCGTACAGCTCCGGCTGGCGCAGGTAGCCCAGGCACTGGGTGGGGCCGCGCACCCAGAGGACCCCGGCGTCCTCCCGCTGCCCGGGGCGCGGGTCGATGCGGAACTCCATGTCGGCGATCGGGCTGCCGTCGCTGTGCGCCGCCCAGTCCGCCGGGTCGTCCGGACGGGTGATGGTCACCGCGCCGTTCTCGGACATCCCCCACAGGGAGAACAGGCGCCGTCCGAGGACCTCGTCGACGTCGCGGACGAGTTGCGTCGGGATCGGGGCGGAGCCTCCGACCACCCAGCGCAGCGCGCCGAGCTCGCGGGGCTCGGCGCGCTGGGCGTCCACCAAGGGGCGCAGGAAGTGCGGCGGGGCGTACAGGTAGGTGACCTTGTGCTCGGCCAGCAGGTCGGCCATGGCCGCGCCGTCCGTGCTGTCCTGGAAGACCGCCGTGCCGCCGAGGGCGAGGGGCATCAGCATTCCGCGCACGAAGCCGGTGTAGTGGGTGTACGCGGCGACCATGGTCAGGACGTCCGCGGGGCCCAGGTCGAAGACCTCGGCTTCGCCCCGGATCGGCGCGTACAGGGTGTTCTGGCTGTGGAGCACGCCCTTCGGTTCGCCCGTGGTGCCGGAGGTGAAGAGGGTCAGGTACGGCTCGTCCGGGCCGAGTTCCCGGCCGTCGAGGTCCGCCGCGTGCGTCTTCTCCCACGGCGTCTCGAAGAAGAAGCCGTGGAGGTCGAGGGCGCTGTCGGGCACGGGCGCGCCCCATACCGCGACGTGCCGCAGCGACGGCAGTTCGGCGGCGAGGCGGAGGCCGAGGTCGCCCCGCGCCTCGCCGTCGAACTCGGCGAGGGTGATGAAGACCCTGGCCTCCGTCAGGCCGAGGTAGGCCCTCAGCTCCCGCTCCCGGTAGACCGGGAGGAGCGGGCAGATCCGGGCCCCGGCGCGCAGGCAGCCGAGGGCGAGGACGGACAGCTCCCAGCCGTTGGTGAGCTGGACGGCGACGGTGTCGCCCGGACGCACGCCCAGCTCGACCAGCGCGCCCGCGCAGCGGTCGGTCAGCCGGCCCAGTTCGGCGTAGTCGAGCGTCCGGGTCTCCCCCGAGCCGGTCCGGCGGGCGACGACGGCGGGGGCGTCCGGGCGTTCTCGCGCGTGCCGCCGCAGGTCGTCGAGGAAGGTCTCGTCCCGCCACCAGCCGCGCCGCCGGTACTCCTCGGACATCCCGTACCTCCGCTGCATCGCTCGAACGCCCGGATTCGATGGCTTCTCCGATCGTTCTTAGTCGTACGGTTCCGCCGGGCGCAAGATCATGTTCATGTCACTCCGGTGCTCGGGGGCGCCGGACGCGGCGTGTCCGCCGGTCCCGGGGTCAGGCCGTGGAGAAGTGGAAGGCCGACCGGGACGTGTCGCGTTCCCACGCGTCGCGGTCGCGGATGTAGAGGGCGTCGGGCGCCTCCACCGACACGACCGTCATCCCGGCCCGGTCGAGCCGGTAGGTGATCCGGCCGGTCACGCGCTCGGCGACGCTCATGACGAACGCCTGGGTGGCCGACCGGAGCGAGCCGAACCAGCGCCCTTCGAGCGCCTCCCGGGTCCACAGCTGCTCCAGCGACAGCTTCTCGCGCATGGTCTCGGCGGCCACCGTCGCGCCCTCCAGCTGCCGGTAGGCGTGCAGCAGCAGGCAGGCGGCGGGCATCTCCCGCACCTCCAGGACCTTCTCGCCGCTGTCGATGTGCTCCAGGCCCGAGTAGCGGCCGAGGCCGTAGCGGCCGGCCCGGGTGTTGAGGACCCTGATCAGCTCGCGCAGCCCGGTGGGCTCGCCGTCCAGCGCCACCGGCCTGCCGCGCTCGAAGTCGACCACCACCTTCTCCGGGTGCTCCGGCGGCGCGGCGGACGACCAGGCGTAGAGGTCCTCGGGCACCGGGAACCACTCGGGGTCGTCCAGCAGCCCGGACTCGAACTCCCGGCACCACAGATTGGAATCGCCGCTGTACGAACGGTTGGCGAAATCCGGAAAACCCGCCTTCTTCAGTGCGGCCTGTTTATCCTCACGGCTGATCGCGTCGAGTTCGTACGGGCTGCCGAAATGCCCGTCGAAGCCGAGCGCGGCAATCGAGGTGTTCAACCTGCGCAGGCTGTTCTGCGACCTGTTCGCGGTGTGCAGCACCACTCGCGCGCCGACCTCCTCGGCCAGTTCCACCGCCGCGCGGGCGAGCAGCGGACGGCTCAGCGAGGAACTGATCGGGTGCATTCCGAGATAAACCGCCTGCGCCGCGATGGCGGGCGCCACGAACTCCTCGGCGAAGACGTCCGAGCGGTCGACCAGCACGTGCCGGGCGCCGAGCCGCGCCACGCCGCCGGCGGTGTCGTCATACTCGGCGTCGCCGCCGAGCCCCACCGACAGCGCGTGAACCTCCAGGCCAGGGTGCCGGCTGAGCCACCACAGCAGATAGAAGCTGTCCAGGCCGCCGCTGAAGAGCGTCACCACGGGCCCGCCGTTCCGGGCTACCTCTTCGATGTGAGCGAATTCCCGGACGAATTTCTTGCTCCACACATCAAACCTCCGGTGCCGGGCATGCCAATGCCATTCCGAAGCTACGTTTGATCTTGAAGATACGGGCCGGGAACGCGCATCCAGGGACCCGAATGCATTCGTTACCATCTCGCAACCAGGATGCGCCGAGGTCGCTTTCGACCGAACCGTCCGAACGAAGGGAACAGTGGAACCGCGATGCGGCCCGGGCCATTAGTGCCGTTGCCGTCCGCCACGTTGGAATGGTTACTGTCTGGAAGAGAGAAGTCACCTCCCGGCTTGTTTTCCGGATGGACGGAGAGGGGCGGTCCGGACCGCGTTCCCCTGAACCGGAAAGGCGTCGCGGGCGTCCCGGTCCGCAGGAGGGGCGGGGCGGGTCAGTTGACCTGGCGGTCCCTTCCCGCCCAGTGCGGTTCGCGCAGCCGGCGCTTGAGGACCTTCCCGCTGTTCGACAGCGGCAGGGCGGCGACGAACTCGTAGCTGGTGGGGGTCTTCCACGCGATCAGCGGCTCGCAGTGCCGCCGGATGTCGTCCTCGTCCGCCGTCCGGCCGTGCTTGAGCACGATGACCGCGTGCACCCGCTCCCCCGGCTTGTCGTCGGGGACGCCGATCACCGCGACCGCGGCCACCGCGGGGTGCGCCGCGATCGCCTGCTCCACCTCGGTCGAGTAGACGTTCCAGCCGTCGACGTTGATCACGTCCTTGAACCGGTCGACGATGTGGAGGTAGCCGTCCTCGTCCAGGTAGCCGCCGTCGCCGGTGTGGACCCAGCCGTCCCGGACCGTCCGCGCCGTCTCCTCGGGCTTGTTCAGGTAGCCGAGCATCATGGCGCCGGTGCGGACGATGATCTCGCCCACCTCGCCGCGCGGCGCCTCCGCGCCCTCCTCGTCGACGATCCGCACCTCGGCGCCGAGCGCGGGCCGTCCGGCCGAGCGCAGCTTCCGTCCCGCGACATGGTCCTCGGGCGGCAGCAGCGTGGCGAGACCGAACTCGTTCATGCCGTACCACTGGTGGAACGCGGCGTTCGGGAACGCCTTCATCACCCGGGTCAGGAGGGCTTCGGTGATGGGCGCGGCGCCGTAGGCGATGCTGAGCATGCTGGACAGGTCGCGCGCGGCGATGTCCGGATGGTCCACGATCTGCTGCATCGTGCCGGGGGCGAACGGCGCGTGCGTGACCTGGTGCCGTTCGATCGCGTCGACGAGCCCGTCCACGCCGGTCGAGAGCGGGATGACCGTGACCCCGCCCCACATGCCCTGGATCAGCCAGGTCACCAGCATGGAGATGGACGAGAAGTTCGACGTGATGAGGATGCGCCCGCCGGTCATGCCGTGGCACGGGACCCGCGCCGGCAGGATCAGCGCCTGGTGGACCAGTCCCGCGTGGCTGACCAGCACACCCTTGGCGCGTCCCGTCGTCCCGCTCGTGTAGACGACGCCGGCGGGGG
The DNA here is from genome assembly GCF_040675125.1 of Spirillospora sp. NPDC049652. Classification (NCBI taxonomy): domain Bacteria; kingdom Bacillati; phylum Actinomycetota; class Actinomycetes; order Streptosporangiales; family Thermomonosporaceae; genus Spirillospora; species Spirillospora sp. NPDC049652. Next base: position 5,284 of record NZ_JBFAOF010000198.1, read on the forward strand.
CCTCGCCGCCCCGGCGCGCGTCCTCGACCGGCTCGCTCCTCGCGATCAGCTCCTCGAATCCGGTCATGCCGGGCGGCGGCGGACCGTCCCCCACATGGACGACCTCGCGCAGGTCGGGGCAGGCCGCCCGGATCTCCGGCAGGCGGTCGAGGAACGCGTCGTCCACGAAGAGGACCCCGGTGCGGGACTCGGCCAGCGCGTAGATCATCTCCGGCGTGCTCCACGCCGGGTTGACCGGGTGGAACACACCGTTCGCCCAGGCCACGGCCAGGAAGAACTCGATGTAGCGGTCCGAGCCGAGGGCGAGCATCCCCACCAGCTCGCCGTCGCGCACGCCGTACTCGCCCCGCAGCGCGCCGGCGAGGCGCGCCACCCGGTCCGCCTGCTCGCGCGCCGTGCGGACCCGGTCGCCGTACACGGTGACCGGCTCGTCCGGAGCGAGTTGCAGGGCCCGATGGACGATGTGCGTGATGTGCATGGTCTCCTCCGGAAGTAGCGCGTGGTCAGCTCGTTCTCGCGGACTCGGCCGCGCGGACGGCGGGTGCCCGGCGGAAGACGGTCAGGGCCGTCGCCAGCATGAGCAGGGAGAGGACCAGGGCGCCGGTGAACGCGCCGGCGAGCGACTGGACGCGCGTCCCGTCCACCTGCTCGTAGACGGCGACCAGGACGGCGATCCCGAGCGGCCCGCCGACCTGCATGGTCTGGATGAGACCGGACGCGCTGCCGTGCTCGCCGGCGGGCAGGCCGGTCATCGCCACCGCCGTCGCCGCCACCGACACCAGCCCGTGGCCCGCGCCGAACAGCAGCACCGGCCCGAGGATCACCGACAGGAACGTGCTCGACACCGAGATCTGCGTCAGCCACACCATGCCGACGACGGTGAGCACCGCCCCGGCGACCATGACCTTCATCGGCCCGACGCGTGGCAGCAGCCACGGCACGGCCCGGTTCGCGGCGATGACGGTGACGGTGGTGGGCAGGAAGGCCAGGCCGGTCTCCAGCGCGCCGTACCCGAGGACCCCCTGGACATAAAGGGTGAGGAAGAACATCATGCCGCTCATCGCGCCGGTGAGCAGCAGCCGCATGAGGCACGCGCCCGCGCGGTTCCGGTCACGCAGGAGCCCCAGCGACATGATCGGCTGGGCGGCCCGCGACTCGACGGCGACGAAGGTAGCGAGGAGGACCAGCGCCGCGGCGAGAGCGGCGACGACCAGCACGTCCGCCCATCCGGACTCGGCGGCGCGGACGACGCCGTAGACGAGAAGCGTCATCCCGGCGGTCACCGTGAGCGCCCCGGCCGCGTCGAAGCGGCCGCGCAGGCGCGGGGACTCGTGGAGGCACCACCGGGAGAGCGCCACCACGGCGATCCCGACGGGGACGTTGATGAAGAACGTCCAGCGCCACGTCCCCCACTCGATCAGCAGCCCGCCGGCCACCATGCCGCACATCATGCCGAGGCTTCCCGCGCTGGTGGTGACGGCGTAGGCCCGGTTCCGGGCGGCGTCGTCGGGGAATCCCGTCGCGATCAGCGCCAGCGAGCCGGGCCCGGCGAGCGCGGCGCCGATCCCCTGCCCGGCCCGGGCGACGAGGAGGAGCTCGGTGTCGAACGCGAGTCCGCCGATCAGCGAGGCGACGGTGAACAGGGCGATCCCCGCGGTGAAGACCCGCCGGTGGCCGAGGATGTCGCCCGCCCGGCCCCCGAGTAACAGCAGGCCGCTGAACACCAGCGTGTAGGCGTTGACCACCCAGGAGAGCTGTGCCGCGGACGCGTGCAGGTCCCGCTGGATGCTGGGGAGGGCGATGTTGGCGATCGTCGCGTCCAGGAGGAGGATCACCTGACTCGCGGCGAGGATGCCGAGGGTCAAAGTACCGCGAGACGGTGCAAATGTCGCCATCGCCGGGAAGCGTACCCCGTCCCTTACCGATCAAGGAAGGACTCGGGAGCCGCCCCCGGGCCGTCGCCGTAACAGGCCCATGACCTGCGAGAACACGAGTATCAGCCAGCGATCGGACGCCTACGTCCCGTCGCCGGAACAGACGGTGACGGCATGGTCCGTCCCGTCCCTGCGGAGCGCGATCCCCCGACGCCGCTCCGAAGCCGCCCACCCCACGCGCGGGCTCCGTTCTTAGCCAGAACTTGACGGGTTCGGCGACTGCTCCATAGCGCCGGACGGGCAGTTTACGGCGGTGGGAGGGGACGGTCCCTGCGATCTGCCCGCGACGAGGAGGAACCCCGATGCCCGGTCAAGGCGATCTTCCGGCGCCCAGCCAGGGACTCGTGCTGACGCACTTCCTGACCGTACGGGACGTGGCCGTCTCCAGGGAGTTCTACGCGAACGTCCTCGGCGGCACGGTGGTGCTCCCAGAGAACCCGGCCATCGTGCAGGTGGCCAACACCTGGATCATCATGAATCCCGGCGGCGGCCCCACCCCGGACAAACCCGGCGTCGTACTGAGGCCGCCCGAGCCCGGCGACCCGGTCTCGACGTTCCTCAACGTCCGGGTGGCCGACATCGAGGCGTTCCACGCCGCGGCCACCGCCCAGGGCGCGCGGTTCCTGACCGAGCCCCTGGACCGCAAGGCGGAGATCCGCTGCTACATGCGCGACCCGGACGGCTACCTCATCGAGGTCGGTCAGGCCACGGGCATGCTCCACGGCGTCTTCGCCGACCGTCCCGCACCCGGCTAGAGGCGACGGCTGACGTCACGGTTGTCCAGACCCGGCGCTCCCGGGGGTCGGCCCAACCGCGGGGGCGTACTGGGTGGTGAGGGTGGTGGCGCGGGTGTGGAGGGCGGTTCGTAGCCAGGGCGGGGAGAGGGCTTCGGCGTTCGCGGCCAACTGCCACAGGGCCCATTCGGCGTGCCTGGGGTCTTGGAAGGTCGCCTTCATGCGGAGCCAGCCGTCCGGCTCGGGGGCTTCGGACAGGACGGCCAGGGCGGTGTCCGCCAGTTCCGCTCGCCGCGCCGGGTTCAGCCGCAGCAGGACGGTGACCTGGTCGCCGCCGGTTCGGAAGCGTGTGCTCCGGTCCTGCCATGCCCGGTCGAGGTCGATGTCGTCCGGACGCTGCGCCGGTTCGGGGAGTTCCTCGGCGGCCAGGACGCGGGAGAGGCGGTAGGTGCGGTCCGCGCCCGACTTGAGGGCCAGCAGGTAGCCCTGGCCGCGGACGGTGACCAGGCCGAGCGGCTCGACCGTGCGCCATTCGGGTGGCTGGTTCCAGGCGGCATAGTGGATGCGGAGCCGTCGTCCCGCGAGGACCGCGCGCCGCACCTCGGCCATGACGGCGTCCGGTACCTCCTCGGTGTCCTGGCGGCGTGCCAGCAGGTCGGTGTCCGGGTCGACGAGCAGCCGCCGGGCCGCGTCGGACGCCGTGTGGCGGTGGCCTTCGGGGAGGGCGTCCACCACTTTGAGCATGGCCGAGGCGAGTGCGGAGCCGAGGCCGAACGCCTGCGCGCCGCGCCGGGATCCGGCGATCAGGAGGGCGAGCGCCTCGTCGTGGTTCAGGCCGGTGAGCTCGGTCTGGAAACCGGGCAGCAGCGCGAACCCGCCGTGCCGGCCGCGTTCGGCGTAGACCGGGACACCGGCCGCCGACAGCGCCTCGATGTCGCGGAGGACGGTGCGGGTGGAGACCTCCAGTTCGCGGGCCAGCGCCGTCGCGGTCATCCGGCCGTGCCGGCGCAGGAGCAGCACGAGGGAGACCAGCCGGTCAGCGCGCATCCGACGATTCTGCCGGAATACACGACAGGTGATGTCGTGATTTGCCGGAAGGCTTGCCCGCAGGTCGGCCACGGTTCGTGGCTTCGATGGATCGAGAGGACTGATGTGGCGATGGAACGGACGGCGGTCAACCCGTGGACCTGGTCGGCGGGGATGGGCTACAACCAGGGCGAACTCGTCACGGGCGCGGCTCGGACGCTGTACTGCGCCGGGCAGACCGCGATGAGCGGCGAGGGCGAGCCCCAGCATGCGGGTGACATGGCGGCGCAGCTGGCGTTGAGCCTGGACAACCTGGAGGCCGTGCTCGGCGAGGCCGGAATGGGCCTGGCGAACCTGGTTCGGCTGAACGTCTACACCACCGATGTGGATCGGCTCTTCGAGCACTACGGCGTCCTCGCGGCGCGGCTGGGCGCCGCCCGAGTGGCACCGTCCACCACGATGCTCGGGGTCGCGCGGCTGGCGCTCCCCGACCTGATGGTCGAGCTTGAAGCGACCGCCGTCGGGTAGCCGCCGGACGCAGCGGGAGCCGCTCGGGCGACGGTTCGTGTGACCGGCGGCTTCCGCGAGCTCGGTCGCGGACGCGGCGGCTCAGCGGGCGGCGGCTCAGCGGGCGGCCGCCCG
>NZ_JBFAOF010000199.1:0-9604 GCF_040675125.1 Spirillospora sp. NPDC049652
CCGCGCGAGACGCCTCGCGCGGGGCGACTTCCCGTCGTGGTCAGCCGCGGCGGGCGTAGTAGGCGGTCGCGCCGCCGTAGGAGAGCGCGAAGACGGCGCCGAGCCACGTCCAGGGGCGTCCGTCGTGCCCCCGGCCCAGCTCGGCGAGCAACGCCCCGACCATGGCCACGACCAGGATGTTCAGCGTGAACGACGAGGCCCGCAGGTTGATCTGCCTGCGCCGCTCGTCGGTCACCTCGCCGCGCATCAGCGCCACGGTCTCCGAGCGCCGCGAGCCGAGGACCAGCAGCGCCGAGTACGCCCACATCACCGCGACCCCGAACACGGCCATCCAGACCTTGCCCCAGGCCATGAAGAGCACGAAGTAGGCGACTCCGGCCACCACCCCGAGCACCGGCGCGCCCCAGCGCTCCGCCCGTTCAGTCGTCATGAAAGATCTCCTCCACCGTCGCGCCGAAGTACCGCGCGATCCGGATCGCGAGCGGCAGGGACGGGTCGTACCGCCCCTGCTCGATCGCGTTCACGGTCTGCCGCGACACCCCGAGGTCCCGTCCGAGCTCGGCCTGCGACAACCCTTTGCCCATCCGCAGCTCACGCACGTCGTTACGCACATATGGAAAGTAAGCTTTACACCTCGGGATGTCAAGCGTCCTTTACATCAGCAGCCCGCCGAGGCGAGCGCGGCGTCCAGGCGCGGGCCCACGACGTCCGTCTCGGCCAGCCCGCCGATGTGGTCCAGCCCGTCGAACGCCAGGACCGTGAAGCCGAGCTCCTCCAGCCGCGCGGTGTCGGCCGCGGTGCGCCGGGCGATCGCACCGCCTCCGACCAGGTCGAACATCCGGCAGCCGGGCTCGCCGTCCCGCGTCCCGTACCAGGTGATCTTCGGCCCGGTCTTCTTCGCCAGCGCCTCCGAGTCGTCCCGGCCGAGCCACTCCCGGTACATCAGGACGCCCATCCAGTGCTCGGCGGCCTTCTCGGGCATCCCCGCCGTGAGGACCCCGGCCCGCGCCCCCTCCACATAGCCCAGCCAGTAGTCGCCGCCGGAGAGCAGCGGGAACCCGCCCACCAGCAGCCCGACGGCCCGCTCGGTCAGCGGCGCCAGGAACCCGGCGAGCGCGCCCATCCCCGAGTACCCGCCGAGCACGAACTCCGGCATTCCCGCCGCGTCCGCGACGGCGTGCAGGTCCGCGATCTCCATCTCGGCCGGGAAACGGGTGAAGGACGCCGGGTCGAACTCACCGCCAGCCTCGTCCTCGGGTTCGAGCACTCCGACGACCTGCCGGGGCTTGTATCGCACGACCCGATGCCGCGTGCTCAGCGCGGCGGCCAGCTTCCCCTGCTCCCCGCGAACCCGTGTCGGCAGGACGATGCCGGGTCCTTCCTCCCCGACGACCTCGTACCAAAGGCGGAACCCGTCCTCGGTTTCCACAGATGCCACGACAACCTCCTCTGTTGGGTGCCGCGACCCTACGCTGAGGGGGAGTCGTCAGGAGGCGTCATGAACGACGAGGAGACGATCGGGACGCGTCTGCGCAGGTTGCGGCGTTGGCGCGGCATGACCCTGGACCAGCTCGCGGGCCAGGCGGGCGTGTCGAAGTCCTTCCTGTCCATGGCCGAACGCGGCGTGCGCGCGGTGGACCGGCGCTCGCACATCGCGGCGCTCGCCGCCGCGCTGCGGGTCTCCGAGGCCGAGCTCGTCGGCGGTCCGCACCTGACGGCCGATCCGGTGCAGGCGGGCCCGCACGCGATGATCCCGGCGCTCCGGATCGCGCTCACCGCGAACACGCTGACCGCCCCGATCGCCGACCGCGCCCGTCCGCTGCCGGAGCTGACCACCGAGATGGGACGCATCGACCGCAGCGAGTACCGGCACACGGAGGTCGCGACCAGGCTGCCCGTCCTGATCGACGAGCTGCACGTCCACGCCTGCGCGCCCGTGGATGAGAACGCGCGCAGGGAGGCGCTCGCCTCGCTGGTGGACGCGTTCCAGGCGGCCACCTTCACCAGCAAGGACCTCGGCTACGCCGACCTCGCCCACATCGCCGCGCTGCGTGCGGCCGAGATGGCCGGAGCACTGGGCGACGCGGTCAACCAGGGCAAGGCCGACTCCCTGCGCGTCCACACCCTCCCCACCGGCTCACGCGAGTTCCGGCTGAACGTGGCCGAACGGGCGGCGAACACGCTGGAGCCGCACGCCCGGAGCCCGCTCGGCCTCCAGGTGCTGGGCATGCTGACCCTTGCGGCGGCGTTGTCCGCCACCTTGGCGCAGCGCTTCGACCTCACCGCGCACTGGCTCGACGAGGCGTCCGCCCTCGCCTCCCGCGTCCCGGACGAACCGGGCAGGAACTGGGGCGCGTTCTCGTCCGCCAACGTGGCCGTCTGGCGCGTCGCCCTCGCCACCGAGCGCGGCGAAGGCGGCGGCGTCCTGCTCGACCTCGCCGGCGACGTGGACGAAAGGAAGATCGCCGCCCGTCCGGGCCGGCATGCGACCTTCCTGGCGGACGTCGGCCGCGGCCTCGCCCGCGACCGCAAGACCATGCGCGAGGCACAGCAATGGCTGCTGCGGGCCGAGTCCATCGCCCCGCACAAAATCCGCAACTCATCCGCCGTCCGCGAAACCGTCGCCACCATGCTCACCCGAGCCACGACCAGCGCAGGAGGCCGTGAGCTGCGCGGACTCGCCGCGCGTATGGGTGTCCCGCACTGAGTTCACACGGGTGAATCTCAGGCGTGTTCACGCGCCTACTGTCCGTCAACATGAATCGTGATGTGTGCGAGGGGATCCGGACTGCGCTGCGGCGGGAGTTTCCGGGGTGGACGATCATTCAGGCGCGGGACACGGGTCGTTGGTGGGCGACGCGCGGTCCCGGGCCGGGGGAGCTCGTCCAGGAAGGGCCGTCCGTGGCGGAAGCGGACACGCCTGAGGGGCTGCGGCGGCAGTTGCGCGAGCTCGGATTCGGCGGTGAGTGACCCCCTCGCCGAACTCGCCGACCGGCTCGTCTCGTCCGGGCTGCGCGTGACGTCGCATCTGGGGCCGCTGCCGGACGACGTGGTGGTCGCGCTGCTGGTGACGAACCCCGCGATGCCGTCCGTCGGCGAGAGCGTCCGTTGGGACGGCGGCTACCTCGACTCGGCGGGTCGGCGGCTCGGCGGCGATCCCGTCGGCGAGCTGCGAAGACGCCTGGCTTCGGCCGAGGCGGTCGCGAACCGGTGGCGGGAGCTGCGGCGGGCTTGACCTCAACATTGATCGAGGTTCTAGCGTGGTGATCACTTGAGAGCTGAGGAGATCATCATGCGGGTTGCAGGATTCAGTGAGCCGGGCGGACCGGACGTGTTGCGCATGCTGGACGTCCCGACGCCGGAGGCGGGCGCCGGGGAGATCCGGGTCCGGGTGCGGGCCGCCGGGGTCCAGCCGTTCGACCTCGCCGTCCGCGAGGGATGGACCCCCGGCTACATGGAGACGCCGCCGCCGTTCCCGCGCGTGCCGGGCAACGAGTGGGCCGGTGTCGTGGACCAGCTCGGGGACGGAGTGACGGACTTCGTGGTCGGGGACGAGGTGATGGGCAACTCCATCCTCGGCTCCTATGCGGAGTTCGTCGTCGTGCCCGTCACGAACGCCGTCCGCAAGCCCGCCGGGATGCCGTGGGAGGTCGCCGGAGCCTTCCCCGCCGCTGTCATGACCCCGCACATCGCGCTCGAAGACCTCCGCGTGCAGAAGGGCGACACCCTGCTGATCCACGCGGCGGCGGGCGGGGTCGGCGCGGTCGCCGTCCAGATGGCGGTGCACGCGGGAGCCACCGTCATCGGGACGGCCAGCGAGGAGAACCACGACTACCTGCGCTCACTCGGCGCGGTTCCGGTGACCTACGGCGAGGGCCTGGCCGACCGCGTCCGGGCCCTCGCGCCGGACGGCGTGGACGCCGCCTTGGACGGCGCGGGCGGACACGCCCTCGAAGTCTCGCTGGAGTTGGTTGAGGACCGCGACCGCATCCTCACGCTGGTCGAACACGGCCGCGCCGAGGAGCTCGGCATCCGGGTGACCAGCATCGCGAAGCGCTCGATGGCACGAGTCGCCGACGCGGCCCGCCTCTACGAGGAAGGCCACCTGAAGCTGAACCTCAAGGGCGTCCACTCGTGGACCCGCGCGTCCGCCGCCCACGAGCAGGTCGCGACCAGCCACGGCCGCGGCAAGGTCGTCCTGGTCATGGACTGACCCCGCCGAACACGACGGCGGCGGGCCCCGGAACGGCCCGCCGCCGCTCATGCCGGAAGCCGCGCTTCACCCCTTGGCGTTCCATGAGATTCGGCGGCTGGGCGCGAGGCTCTGCTCGGTGGCCAGGGCGCGGTCGAACAGTGCGCCTGTGGGAGAGCCCGGCAAGCAGTGCTCGCTCAGGCGCTCGTACATGGAGCGCCGCCAGCCGGGCGGGAGGCGTTCGGCGTCCACGATCAGTTGGCGGAGGAGGAGGACGGACCAATCCGTTGCGGCGGCGCCTCGCAGGAAGGCGAGGCAGTCCTCGTACCGCTGCACCAGCTCGTTCTGCTCGATGTCCGGGTTCAAGGCGGCCCAGCACAACCTCAAATACGCGTGCGCGCCGGAAACGATGCCCTGGGAACTGTCGGCGAATGACGTGACGAGTGGCTCCATGCTCGACACGTCCCAAAGCGGGGATTCGAGCGCGTGGATGAGGACGTCGCTCTCCGGCTGGCACGCGAAATGCGCTGTGCCGACAAGCCGAGCGGAACCGCTTCGGAGAATGCGGGCGTGCGCCGAGCTGTGCAGGAACCAGTCGGCCTTCTTCGAAGGCTTGAAGGTCATCGGCGCGTTGAGCAGGAGGATGTCCGGTCGGTCGTCCGTCCAGATGCGAGTGAGACTCATCGCGGACGCCAGGCCGAGCCAGCCTTCGGCGGTCAGTTGTGAACGCCAGAGACCGGTGCATCGCTGCCATTCCTCGACCGGGTCCGACGAGTCGGGGAACACTTCGCTTCCGGTGAGCCGGTCTTTCGCCACCACGAGCAGGACGAGCAGGTTGGCGGAGTGAACCGCCACGCGCGCGGGAACGGTGCTCCTGAGCGGTTCGTACTCGGTCAGCGTCCGGCCCGTGCGTACGGTGAACGCCTCGTGGAAGAGGGCGTAGAGCAGGTCGCCCATGGCGGCACGGACCGGAGAGCGCGCGATAAGGAACCGGACGAACGACACCACCGCGTTGCGCTCGGTCAGTGGGGCGAACGACAGGAGTGCGTGCAGGAAGGCGTCGTCCAGCCGCTGGTGACGATTCCTGGTCGCCTGGGTGAAGGTCACCAGATCCGACAGTTCGCGGACGATCAGCCTGGCCACCAGGTACTCGCCGAACGTCGCGTGCAGGAACTCGTAAGTACCGCGCACCTCCCCGCCCTGCACGGCCTGGGCCCGGTGGACGAAGAAGAAGCGGCCGACGACCGTCTGTCCCGGCGTCAGCGTCGCGCGCAGGGAAGCCTGTCGCGCGCCGCCCGGATCGGGGAGCAGCGCGGCCAGGTCCCCGGACAGTTCGTCCTCGGTGACCCACTGGCGGCCCCGGTTGAACATCGCGAACGCGGTGATCGACAGCCGCTGCAGCTCGTCCTCGACGGCGTCGGCGAAAGCCGCGCCGTCCAACTCAGGGTGGAGTTTGCGCACCTCGCGCTCGGCGAAGCGGGTCAGCAGGCGTTCGTACAGATCGGCCGAGTCGAGAGCGTGGTCGTCCTTCTGGAGGGCGTTGTCGTCGGAGTCGTACAGCGCCAGCATCAGCAGGAGCAGCGGTTGCGAGGCCAGCTCGGAGTGACGCAGCGCGGTCTTGACCGGCAGCGGTGACAGACCGCGCGCGGCCAGAGCCGCCGCATTGGCGTTGTTCCAGACGTCCAGCCAGCGGGCCGTCTGCTCCTCGGAGAACGGCTCCAGCCGGACGGCCACGATGCCGCTGTTCGGGATGCGCATACGGTCCGCGACCGACGTCCGGCTGGTCACCAGCACCGCGACCGGACGGCCCTGCGCGGCCTCGCGCTCCTGGAACCGGACGACCTGCTCCAGGTAGTCCGACTGGCTGACGCCCGTTGCCTGGAGGAGTTCGTCGAAGCCGTCCAGCAGCACGACCGGCAGTGCGTCGCCGGCGCTGCGCGCGAGGTCCGGCCAGCTCACGGCCTCGCCCGTGGCGGCTCGGACGCCGGCCTCGATCTGGGTCTGCAGGTCGGCGTCGGCCGGGACCTCGCGCAGTGCCACGCGCACCGCCATGAAGTCCTCGGGCGGCAGCGACGCCGCGAGCATCTCCGTGAACTTCGACTTGCCCGCGCCCGGCTGTCCGAGCAGCAGGAGCGGTTCGCTGACGGTCGCGAACGACGTCAGGTACCCGACGAGGAACGCCTGCAGGTCGTCGTGGACCCCGCCCCGCTCCCAGGTCGCCTCCTCGTTGAGCCGTACCGTCGGATGGGCCTGCGCGACCCGGTACCGCGGATTGACGTAGATCTCGGCGAGGCTCGGGAACCGCAGGGCTCCGGGCGACTCGGCGCTCAACGTGACGGGACGGTCCAGCCGCGCGCGATGGGCGCGGGTCAGCGCCGCGCGGCGGTCGTCGGGGGCGGACCCGGAGGAGAGCCGTTCGAGGACGGCCCGCAGCCCCTCCAACCCGGTGCGGACGGACGCCAGCTCGGCGCGGGTGGCGTGGTGGTCCATGCGGTCCGTCCAGAACGCGAGTTCCGGGAAGTCCGTGGCCAGCCGCAGGTACAGCTCCTCGTATCGCGCCATCGCGGCGGCGGGCACGACCTCGGTGAGGACGCGCTGGGTCTCCAGGTCCAGTTCGCCTTCGACCCAGGCCAGTTCCGTGACGGCGATGCCGAGGCCCTCGAAGAACGGCAGGCCGTCCCGGTGCGGGGAGCCGTCGTAGCGGATCAGCGCGTCCTGCTGGGCGGACGCGTCCTGCGTCAGGTACGAGACGACCCGCTTCAACCGCCGGGACGGCTGGGCGCCGACGAGGCTGAGCTGGTCGGCGCGGGAGAAGGCGCGCAGCCGCGGCGGGAGGTCGGCCTCGGCCAGGGCGTCGAAGAAGGCGGCCAGCATGATGACCTTGCGGGCCGCCTCCAGACGTTCGGTCCGGGAGAAGCGGGACAGGCCGCGCATCCTGTCGCTCAGGCCCGAGACCAGTTCGTGGCTGAGCCTGCCGAGCTCGCCCTTGGCGTCGAACAGGCTGAGGGCGAGCTCGCTGCCGCCGGCCGTCGCCGTGAGGAGCACGCCGCCCATGAGGCGGTCCAGGGCTTCCACGACGGGGCTTCCGCCGCCGAGGATCTTGACGGCGTCCTTGTAGCTGAGTCCGCGGGCCATACCGGTGAGACGCCCGGCGGGGGCGATGCGTTGCGGAGGGATGGAACCTCCGGTCGGCGCGGGGGTGGGGTGCGCCGGGCTACGGGGCCCGGAGGACCCGCGCCGACCGGAGGGGCCGCGGGAGGGCGGTGGTCGGTGGTGGCGGTGTGGTCAGCGGGAGAGCAGTGCGGTGACGACCGTGGCGAGGACGGCCGCCGCCGCGGTGATCAGGGACAGCAGGGCGACGGTGTGGCGGAAGCGGGTGTCGAGCGATCCCCGGGTGACCTGTTCGCGTTCGGCCGCGGTGAGCCGGTCGTCCAGGTCCTGGATCTGGCGGGACAGTTCGTCGCCGCGGCGGTCGTGCAGGTCGTCGCGCTGGTAGAGCAGGGCGATCCGTCCCTCCAATCCGGCGATCCGGACGTCGGTGCCGCGGCGCAGTTCGGCCAGCGCCAGCTCGACGGTGAATGGTCCTTCCTCGGTCAACGGCTTCAGCCTCTCGTCGTCTCTCGGGCCGCGCCGGTGACCGGTGGAGGTCCGTCCCGCGGACCCGTGGCTTCCACCATAGGAATGTTCCGGCAAGGTAGCAAGGGTATGGCTGGTAATAACCGGAAACTCTGATGTAGGAAATTTTCCGCTTCCGATTGCTGGATGTTCCTTACTGTTTCCGCCATGCTGGGAGGCATGGGAAACGGTCCCGACCGGGAGCGGGTCGCCAAGTACGTGGTGGCGCGGCGGGGGGCGCTCGGGCTCACGCAGGAGCAGCTCGCCGAGCGAGCCGGGGTGACGGTGAAGACGGTCTACAACCTGGAGGCCGGCGGACGCTGGCCGCAGGCGCGCACGCGCGGCGCCATCGAGGCGGCGCTGCTGTGGCGGTCCGGCGATCTCGCGCGGGTCGGGGACGGCGCCGAGCCGGAGGAGGCGGACCGCCGCGAGACGCGCGGCGAGGAGGCCGTCCGCGAGCTCGCCGAGCTGGACGCCTACTTCGCCGACCTGCGCGCCGGGGCCGGCGACAAGCGGCGGATGGCGCTGGCCTTCCTGCGCGCCCTCTACAACGAGCCGGACGGCCGCTGACCCTCCCCGCCCGGCCGCCGCAGACGTACGGACCGGCCGCCGAAGTGCCTGGTCAGGATGGGCGGTTCTGCATCGTTTTCGGCATTTGAGAATTTCTCGTACTGACCGGTTGTTGCGGCCTTGACTGAGGGGCACACTAGGGGAGCCGGACCGGGTCAGCGCGGCCCGGCGGGCGACGCCGGTCCCGGTGCGCCCCGGGATCCCCCGCTCCCGTCGGGTGAGGAGTGGTGACAGCGATGCTCGCGCTCGCGATCGCGTCCAGCGCCGTCGTGCTCGGCGTTCTCGCGCTGGTCCTGGCGCTGGAGGCCGTCCGGCTGGCCCGCCAGGTCCGCGCCGGGCAGCACCGCATCGCCCGCGAGGTCGAGCTCCAGACGCGCGTGATGGCCGCCGCGGCGCGGCTGGCCGCCACGCCGGACACCGGCTCCACCCCGTCCACGCCGTCCGCCCCGACCGGCGACGGCTCGTCCGCCGAGGGGGACGGCCGTCCGGGAGGCTCTCCGGTCGGCTGACCGGGCCGGCCCCGCGCCCGCTCACCCCCGGGAACCCCCTCGTGCGCGCAGGGTCACCCCCGGGCGTGCGGACGAGGCCAGGGCGTATGAGGATGGGGGCATGCGTCTTCGGATCTTCACTGAGCCCCAGCAGGGGGCGAGCTACGAAACACTGCTGGCCGTGGCCAAGGCCACTGAGGACCTCGGGTTCGATGCCTTCTTCCGCTCCGACCACTACCTGAAGATGGGGGACGTGTCGGGGCGTCCCGGGCCGACCGACGCGTGGATCACCCTCGCGGCGCTGGCCCGCGAGACCAGCCGGATCCGGCTCGGCACGCTCATGACCGCCGCGACGTTCCGCTACCCCGGCCCGCTGGCGATCTCGGTCGCGCAGGTCGACCAGATGAGCGGCGGACGCGTCGACTTCGGCATCGGCACCGGCTGGTTCGAGGAGGAGCACACCGCGTACGGCATCCCGTTCCCGAGCCTCGGCGAGCGGTTCGACCGGCTGGAGGAGCAGCTCAAGATCCTCACCGGCCTCTGGCGGACGCCGGAGGGCGAGACGTTCGACTTCGAGGGCACGCACTACAGCCTCAGGAACTCGCCCGCGCTGCCCAAGCCCGCCCGTCCGGACGGCCCGCCGATCCTGATCGGCGGTTTCGGGGCCAAGCGGACGCCGCGCATCGCCGCCCAGTACGCCGACGAGTACAACGTCCCGTTCGCGCCGAGGAACGCCGGG
>NZ_JBFAOF010000200.1:0-9591 GCF_040675125.1 Spirillospora sp. NPDC049652
GCCGAGGTCGCGCAGCCCGGCGGCCAGCTCGCTGAAGCGGCCGGCGGAGACGGCGGCGACCGCCCCGCCCAGGGTCGGCTCGGGCGCGCGGTCGATCCGCTGCGCCGCCACCAGCAGGTCGCTGACGGCCTCGGCGTTGGCGGCCCGGTACATGGCGCGCGCGACCAGCTCGTCCCACGGCACCGCGGGCAGGGCGAGCGCCCGCTCCGACCACAGGTCCGCCTCCACGGCCTGCTCGGCGGCGGCCGGGTCGCGCAGCACGGTCGCGGCCGGCCGGTCGTCCACCTGGACGGGGCTCTCGGGCTGCCGGGCGATCGCGGCGAGCCGGTCGGCCAGCGCGGGATGGGAGTCGTAGGCGGAGGTCTCGGCGGCGTTCGCCTCGGCGAGGAACCGGTCGCGCTGCCCCGCCAGCAGGCGCCGCAGGCCGCCGTACAGCTCGGTCGGGCGCGCCTCGGCCGGGCCGATCAGCGGCAGGTACTCCGACCCGTACGCCGACCACGCCGCGCCCGCGATGTGCACCTTGGTGAGCGCCTCGGACGCGGCGCGCCGGCCGGCGATCCGCACGGCGAACTCGTCCGCCTCCAGCTCCTGCCGGCGCGACACCGCCTCGGACACGCGGAAGTAGAGCTTGGCGTACCAGACGAACAGCCGCTGGACGAAGGGGTGGTTGCCGAGGCCGCCGATCGTCCGGATCAGCGCGACCCGGCCCCGGTAGGTGGGCTGGCCGAGCCGGGTGTGCGCGCCGCTGTAGTGGCCGAGCTCGTGCCCGAGGACGGACGCCAGCTCCGACCGGGTGAGCACGCCGAGCAGCGGCAGCCCGACGAACATCCGGCGGCGCTTGGCGCGCAGGCCGAGCCAGGAGGTCTCCTCCATGACGGCGGCGTTGACGTCCGGGACGAGCCGGATCTCGTCCGGCGGGGCGGTGCCGACGGCGGCGGCGAGGGCGGTGACCTCGCGCCACAGCTCCGGCTCCTGCTCGGGGCCGACGATCCGGCCGTAGGAGTCGTCGCCCTTCTTGCGGCCGACCACGAGCAGGGCCCGCAGCAGCGCGAACGCCGCGACGGTCAGCACGATCACGATCTTGAGCGCGGCGAGGTGCGACGGGTGGGCGAGGTAGAGCGCGTCGGCGGCGACGGCGGCCGCGAGGACGAGCCCGACGAGGACGTAGAAGCCGGCGAGGAGGGCGAGCGCGAGCGCGGCCCGCAGCGTGGTCGTCATGTGCCGGATCCCGGGGGGAAGGGGGTCATGTGTTCGTGCCTCGGTGGTCGGGGACGGCGTTGGTTTCGGCGGGATCGGGGGGCGGGTGCGTACGCTGGGAGGAGATGACTGTATACACCGATCGCGACCGCGCGCGTCGCGCCCCCGAACCGCCCAAGCGGCGCGACCGCACCGCCTTCCAGCGCGACCGCGCGCGCGTGCTGCACAGCGCGGCGCTGCGCCGGCTCGCCGCCAAGACCCAGGTCGCCTCGCCCGGCGAGCCCGAGCCGACCGGCAACCTGCAGATCCTGCGCACCCGGCTGACGCACTCGCTGGAGTGCGCGCAGGTCGGGCGCGAGCTCGGCCTGTCCCTCGGGTGCGACCCGGACCTCGTCGAGACCGCCTGCCTGTCGCACGACATCGGCCACCCGCCGTTCGGCCACAACGGCGAGGTCGCCCTCGACGTCGTGGCCCGCGACTGCGGCGGTTTCGAGGGCAACGCGCAGAGCCTGCGGGTGCTGACCCGCCTCGAACCGAAGTCGTTCGCGCCGGACGGCGCCAGCGTCGGGCTGAACCTGACCCGCGCCGCCCTGGACGCGGCCATGAAGTACCCCTGGACGCAGCCGAACGCCGTGAACGGCAAGTTCGGCGTCTACGAGGACGACCGCGAGTACGCGCGCTGGGTCCGCGAGGGCGCCCCCGAGGACCGCGCGTGCTTCGAGGCCCAGGTCATGGACTGGAGCGACGACGTCGCCTACTCCGTCCACGACCTGGAGGACGCGCTGGTCGCCGGGCACATCGACTTCGCCCTGCTCGCCGACCCGGCCGAGCGGCGGCTCGTGTGCGAGACGGCCGCGAAGCTGTACTGCTCCCCGGACCCCGCCGCGCCGCCGCCCGGTGAGACCGCCGGGCCCGGCTCGTCCACGCGCGGCGGCGCGCCGCTCGTCGCGGACGTCGCCGAACTGGAGGAGCGCTTCACCGACCTGCTGGCCGAGCCGTACTGGCCGGACCGCTACGACGGCTCGACCCGCACGCTCGCCGCGCTGAAGAACCTGACCAGCTCCCTCATCGGACGGTTCTGCGTGGCGGCCGAGGAGGCGACCCGCGCCGCCTACGGCGACCGTCCGCTGACCCGGTACGCGGCCGACCTGATCGTCCCGCGCGCCCAGCGGCTGGAGTGCGCCGTGCTGAAGGGCATCACCGCGCACCACGTCTGGATCAGCCACGAGACCGAGCGGGCCCGGCAGCGCGAGCTCATCACGGAGCTGGCCGACCGGATGGTCGCCGGGGCCCCGGGGACCCTCGACCCGGTCTTCCGCGAGGCGTTCGACGCGGCGTCCGACGACGCCGGGCGGCTGCGCGCGGTCGTCGACCAGATCGCGTCCCTCACCGACACCTCCGCCGTGGCGCGCCACCGCGCCCTTGTCTCCCGCGGGGAGTCGGCGTAGTGAGATAGGAACAGCCCGTGTCCGCGAGCCCACGCTAAGGAGACCCGCCATGCCCCAGGAGACGTTCGTCATCGTCGGCGCGAGCCTCGCCGGTGCCAAGGCCGCCGAGACGTTGCGCCAGGAGGGCTTCGAGGGACGGGTCGTCCTGGTGGGGGAGGAGGTCGAGCGCCCCTACGAGCGTCCGCCGCTGTCGAAGGGCTTCCTGCTGGGTGCGGACTCGCGGGAGTCGGCGCACGTCCATCCGGCGGAGTGGTACGAGGAGAACCGGGTCGAGCTGCGGCTGGGGACGGCCGCCACCTCGCTGGAGCGGGAGGGCCACGCGGTCGTCCTCGCCACGGGGGAGCGGTTGCGGTACGACCGCCTGCTGCTCGCCACCGGCGCGTCCCCGCGCAGGCTGGAGGTGCCGGGCGCGAAGCTGGAAGGCATCCACTACCTGCGCACGATGGCGGACGCGGCGGTGCTGCGCGAGGCGCTGTCTCCGGGCGGGCGGCGCGTCGTGGTCGCGGGGGCGGGCTGGATCGGCCTGGAGACGGCGGCCGCCGCTCGGTCCATGGGCAACGACGTCACCATCATCGAGCCCGAGCCCGGCCCGCTGCACCGCCACCTGGGTCCCGAGCTCGGCGAGGTGTTCGCCCGGCTGCACCGCGAGCACGGCGTGAACCTCAGCTTCGACCAGGGCGTGGCCGGGTTCTGGGGCGCGGGCCAGGTGTCTGCGGTCGTCTCGTCCGGCGGGGCGGAGATCCCGGCGGACGTCGTCATCGTCGGCATCGGCGCCCGCCCGAACACCGCGCTGGCCGAGGGCGCGGGCCTGGAGGTCTCCGACGGCGTCCTGGTGGACGCGAGCCTGCGCACGTCCGACCCGGACATCTACGCCGCCGGTGACGTGGCCTCCTGGGAGCACCCGGTGCTGGGCCGCCGCGTCCGCGTGGAGCACTGGGCGAACGCCTTGGACGGCGGCCCGGTGGCGGCCCGCGCCATGCTCGGCCAGGCGGTCGTCCACGACGCGCTGCCGTACTTCTTCACCGACCAGTACGAGCTCGGCATGGAGATGTCGGGGCTGGCGTCGCCCGGCGACTACGACGAGGTGGTGTTCCGGGGCGACGTCGAGTCGCTGGAGTTCATCGCCTTCTGGCTCTCCGCCGGCCGGGTGACGGCGGCGATGAACGTCAACGTCTGGGACGTCACCGGCGACCTGCGCCGCATCATCACCAGCGGGGCCGCGCCCGACCGCGCCCGCCTGACCGATCCCAAGGTCCCGCTGGCCGAGCTGGTCTGACTCCGGCGCGCCCGGAAGCGGGTGGGGCGCGACCTCCAAACCGGATGATCTCGGTCATAAAGTGGTGGGGGTGACCACTCTCACCGCCAGCGTGCTCCCCGCCGAACTGCGATCCGCCCGGCGCGCGGTGACCGTCGCCTTCCTGGTGCACGGGCTCGCCGCCGCGGCGTGGGTGGCGCGGATCCCGCAGATCAAGGAGCACCTCGGGCTGAGCGCGGGGACGCTCGGGCTGGCGCTGCTCGGTTCGCCGATCGGCGTCGTGGTGTCCACGCGGATCGCGGGCCGCGCGGTCGCGCGCTGGGGCAGCCGGGCGGTCGTGCTCGTCTCCGGGACGGCGGCGGCGCTCACCCCGGTGGCCCTCGGCCTGTCGGTGAACCTGCCGATGCTGGTCTGCGCGCTGGTGCTGCTCGGCGGGTCCCTCGGCCTGATGGACGTGGCGATGAACGCCCAGGGCGTGGCGGTCGAGCGCGGCTACGGACGTCCGATCATGTCGGGGCTGCACGGGGCCTTCAGCGTCGGGTCGCTGATCGCGGCCATGCTGGGCGCCGTGGCCGCGCACGCCCATGTGCCGGTGGGCGTCCACCTGAGCGTCCTCGGTGTGCTGTTCGCGGCGTTGCAGCTCGTCGGCTGCCGCGGCCTGCTCGACCGCTCGCACCCCCACCTGGACGAGCCGCCGCACACCGACCTCTCCGAGGCCCTCCCCGCCGTTCCGTCCGGGAAGGACGACTCCGCCCCGGCCGACACCGACGCGAGCGGCGGCGCGACGCGTGACAGGGCCGGGACGCGTGACGGGGGCGGAAAGGGGATGGGGGCCGGGCTCCTGCTGGCGCTGCTCGGGGTGATCGGGCTCTGCTCGTTCGTCGGCGAGGGCGCGATGGCGGACTGGAGCGCGGTCTACCTGAAGGAGTCGCTGGGCTCCGGGGCCGGGTTCGCGGGCCTCGGCTACGCCGGATGCGCGGTCGCGATGACCATCGGACGGCTGACCGGGGACCGTGTCGTCGGGCGTTTCGGGGCCGTCCCGGTGCTCCGGGCGGGGTCGCTGGTGGCGTGCGCGGGCCTCGGCGGCGGCCTCGCGATCGGGCATCCGTGGGCGGCTGTAGCCGGATTCACCCTCTTCGGGCTCGGCGTCGCGGTGGTGGCGCCGGTCACGTTCAGCGCGGCGGGCAACCTGCCGGGGATTCCGGCGGCGCACGGCATCGCCCGGGTGACCGCGGTCGGCTACCTCGGCCTGCTGGGCGGGCCTCCGGTGATCGGGTTCATCGCGCAGGGGGTCGGGCTGCCGTGGGCGCTGGCCGTCCCGGCGGCGCTCTCGGGCATGATCGTGCTGCTCGCGGGGGCGACCCGCGCCGCTGATCGTTGACCTTTCTGTGATCAGGGACGCGGCGCTCCTTCCGGACGTGTCGGGTAATGTTCCGGCAAGTGAGTACCTTGCAGCGGTCAAGGCCAACCAAAATGGCCATGGCTGTGCGTCCCTACCGGCCGTTCCTGAGCGAACTGCTCAGTTTCGGCATGGTCGGGTTCGTCGGCACGGTGATCACGATCGGCGGCGCGAACCTGCTGCGGGCGTGGCTCGGCGGGTCCCCGGTGACGAGCGTGGTCATCCCGACGCTCGTGTCCACGGTGACGTCCTACCTGGCGAACCGGTACTGGACGTTCCGGCACCGCGACAGCGACGGCTCCGGCCTGGAGTTCGTGATCTTCTTCGCCCTCAACGGCATCGGCGCGCTGATCCAGGTGCTCTGCACGGGCTTCGTCTACTACTCGCTGCACCTGCACGGCGGCATCGCCTACAACCTCGGCCTGCTCGCCGGCCTCGGCCTCGGCTCGTGGTTCCGGTACTGGTCCTACCGCAAGTGGGTCTTCACACCCGCGGCCGCCTGACACCCACCCCTCCCGGGCTCCGGGAGGGGTTCCTCGTTTCTCGGGCGTCCCGCGTCCGCCGCGGTCAGGCCTCGCCGCGGACCATGCGGATGAGCCGGTCGAGGACCTGGCCGTCGCTCACGCGCAGCCCCTCGTGCTCCCACTCGTTGGTGACCCAGGCGCGGGCGTTCCCCACGGCCTGGACGGTCTCCATCGACAGGCCGAAGTCCACGTACATGTCGTTGTGGTAGACGGCGGCGGCGAGCGGGACGTCGTTGCCTCGCAGCCGCGCGGGGTCGTACAGCGCGGACCAGTCATCGTGCTCGGCGAGCAGGTCGGCCGCCTCGCGCAGCGGGGCCACCGACGGGTCGTCGGCGACCATCCACGGATAGATCATCTCGCCGGTGAACAGCAGCGGGCCGTCGCGGTCCGGGTCCGGGGCGAACTCGGGGAACTCGGCGCGCAGGCGCTGCGCCGCCCAGCGGGTCGGGTTCGCGCCCTGCGCGTAGCACGGCTCGTGCAGGACGAGGTGGATCGGTGCGTCGGTGTGGCTGAGGTGCGTCCCGACCTGTTCCAGGAACACCTGCGACAGTTCCGGGCCACCGTCGGCGAAGGCGGGTTCGAGCAGGTAGTGCAGGCGGTCGGCGCCGTCGCTCATGCCGAGCATCAGGCCGAGCGACTGCAGGCCCTCGACCGTGAGCCGCCGCCCGTTCGGCAGCCGCTCGTCGTGCCCGGCGAGGCGGCGGGCGATGGCGCGGACGAGGTCCACGTCGTCCGGGTAGCGCTCGTAGAACGCGGCGTTCCGGGCGGCGACGCGCGGATACGTCCGGCGGTAGACGTCCTCGGCGGTGGCCGCGAGGCCCGGCATGCCGCCCGTGACCAGCGCCTCCCGGACGCCCTCGGGCGCGAACGACAGGTAGGTGTTCACGCAGAACCCGCCGTAGCTCTGCCCGAGGATCGTCCAGGGCGTGTCCCCGAGCAGCTCGCGGCGGATCAGCTCGGCGTCCAGGACGATCGAGTCGGCGCGGAACCGCATGAGGTACCGGGCCTGCTCGGCGGGGCCGCCCAGCGCGGCGACCCGGCGCGCGGTCACCGGCGTGGACAGGCCGGTCCCGCGCTGGTCCAGCAGCAGGACGCGGTAGTCCGACAGCGCCCGGTTCAGCCAGCCCTCGCGCCCGGACGGGCGCGGCGACCCGTATCCCGGCCCGCCCTGGAGGAACAGCAGCCAGGGCAGGTCGTCGCGGTCCGCGTTCGCGGTCGCGACGACCTCCCGGGCGAACACCTCGATCCGCGGCCCGTCCGGGTCGGCGTGGTCGAGCGGGACAAGGAAGCGGTGGCCGGTGACGACGGTCCCGGTCTGACGGAACGAACCCATGGCCCGACCTTAGAGGGCCGCCGTCAGGGTCCCGTGCCGCGCCCCCCGGCCCCGTCCCGCCGGGCCTTGCCGCCCCGGCCCGGCGGAGCGGGCGGGTCAGCGGCCGGCGGGGACGATCTTGTCGATCTCGGCGCGGGCCTCGGCGAGGACGCCCGCGATGTCCTGGTCGGCGCGCTGCGAGAAGATCACGTGGTCGACGCCCGCCTCGGCGAGCCGCCCGGCCGTCTCGACGGCCTCCCCGGCCGAGCCCGCGCCCGGCAGGACGGTCAGCGACGTCTTCTCGATCTCGGCGTAGTCGCGGCCCTCGCGCTCGCAGTGCTCGCGCAGCACGTCGAGCTTGTGGGGCAGGTGCTCGCCGTCGAAGATGTTGCAGGCGTCGGCGTACTTGGCGACGAACCGCAGCGTCTTCTTCTCGCCCATGCCGCCGACCAGGATCGGCGGGTGCGGGCGGCGCACCGCCTGCGGCGAGTTCAGCGGGCGCTCCGCCGAGATCCGCCGGCCCTCGAACGCGCTCTCGTCGCCCTGCCACATCTGGTGGGCCAGGCGCAGGGTGTCCTCGAGCAGCTCGAACCGCTCGGCCGTCGGCGGGAAGTGCAGGCCGAGGCCGCGCGACTCCTCCTCGTTCCAGGCCGCGCCGACGCCGAGCCACGCGCGCCCGCCGGACAGCACGTCCAGCGTCGTGACGGTCTTGACCAGCAGGGCCGGCGACCGGTAGCTCACGCCGGTCACCATCGTGCCGAGCGTGATGCTCTCGGTGAGCGCCGCCGCGTAGGCGAGCGCCGAGTAGCCCTCGAGCATGGGCTCCTCGGCCGGCCCGACCGACTGGATCTGGAAGAGGTGGTCCATCACCCACAGCGAGTCGAGTCCGCCCTGGTCGGCCTCGCGGGCGATCCGGCCGAACTCCGCCGCGATCCGCGCGGGGCCGCCGGGGAAGGTGAAGCTGGGTACCTGAAGTCCGATGCGCATGGTTCCGAGTCTCGCTCCTGGAGTGCGCTCCAGGTCAAGCGCCATGGTTGACCTGGAGCGCACTCCAGGTGGAATCCTGACCGGGTGAGTTCCTACTCCCCGGCCGAGACCGCCGAGAAGAGCGGCTTCAGCATCGACACCCTCAGGTACTACGAGAAGATCGGCCTGCTGGACGGGATCGCGCGCAACGCGTCCGGACGGCGGGTGTTCACCGACGACGACCTCGGCTGGCTCGGCATGCTGCGCTGCCTGCGCGAGACCGGCATGCCCATCGCCGAGATGCTGCGCTACTCCGAGCTCGCGCGCGGCGGCGAGGAGACCTTCGCCGAGCGGCTCGAACTCCTCCAGGAGCACGACCGCCGCGTCGAGGCCCAGATCCGGCTGCTGCGCGCCCAGCAGAAGAAGATCAAGTGGAAGGTCGCCTTCTACGCCGGCCGCGCCCCCGACGAGTGACGGCCCCCGGTCCGGCCCGCCGGCCAGGGCGGGACGGTCAGGCGGCGGGGCGCCAGGCGGGATCGCGGCCGAGGAGCGCGAGGAGAAGCTCGCGCGGAGGACGGCCGTCCGCGGCGACGGACGGCGCGAACGACGCCCCCGGCCCCCGCGACCCGGGGTCGTCCGGGACGATTTGGGCGACCTTGAGGGAGGCCTCCACCAGCTCGTCGTCCGGCTCCCAGGGCAGGCCGAGGGCGGCCGCGACGTCCCAGGCGTGGACGACCAGGTCGACCACATGGAACGAGATCGCCAGCGGGGCGGGGAAGAGCCCGCCGTCGCGGACCTCGGGGAGCGCGAACCCGCGGGTCAGGACGCCGTCCTCGGCGAACGCCTCGGTCACCAGCCGCCCGGACGCCACGACCGCCGCGTGCGGGTCGTCGCCGAGCGAGCCGCCGCGCCACACCGCGAGCCTCTCGCCGCCGCCCCGGGCCGCCGCCGCGAACCCCTCGTCCTGGCTGACCTGGTGCCGCAGCAGGCCGTGCAGCGTCCAGTCCGGGCAGGGGGTCGGGCGGGCGAGGTCGGCGGGCTTGACCCCCGCGACCAGCGAGGCGAAGAGGTCGAGCGCCCGGCGGTCCAGGTCGCGGAAGTCGGAGGAGGCGAGTTCGGTGAGCACATCCATGCGTTCACCGTAGGGACCCGCAATGGCCCACGTACAGATCCAATATCGACCCGGCGTGTTGTGCCAATCTAGACTGCGCGGCGTGGAGCTGCACATCACGCTGGACGACCGCCGCGACCTCTCCGGCGGCCTGTACCGGCAGCTCAGGGACGCCGTCCTGGACGGCCGCCTGCGGGGTGGCGAGGCGCTGCCGCCCACGCGGGAGCTGGCCCGCCGCCTCGCGGTCTCGCGCGGCACCGTCTCGGTCGTCTACGAGCGCCTCGCCGCCGAGGGGTACCTGATAGCGCGGGTCGGTGCAGGCACGTTCGTCCGCGAGTCCGCCGTGCCGTCGCCGTCCCGGCACGCCCCCGCCGCGTCC
>NZ_JBFAOF010000201.1:0-9577 GCF_040675125.1 Spirillospora sp. NPDC049652
TGTCGCCCGAGGCGAACAGCGCGAGGCCGTTCTCGGCGGTCTCGTCGCGGCGGATGCGGCCGACGAAGGTCGGGTCCTGCCCGGCGGCCTCCAGCGGGGTCGGGACGTCGCTGAGCACCACGCCGGGCGCGTCCGCGAGCAGCTCGGCGGCGCGCCCGGGGTCGATCGGGCGCTCGAACCGCGCGTTGATCTGCAGCGAGTGCCCGGTGAAGACCGGCACCCGGACGCAGGTCCCGGAGACCTTCAGGTCCGGGATGCCGAGGATCTTGCGGCTCTCGTTGCGGAGCTTCTGCTCCTCGTCGGTCTCGGCGAGGCCGTCGTCCACGATCGAGCCCGCCATCGGCAGCACGTTGAACGCGATCGGGCGGACGTACACGTCCGGGTCGGGGAACGCGACGGCCGAACCGTCGTGGGTGAGCGCGTCCGCGCCCTCGACGACCTTGACCGCCTGCCGGTGCAGCTCGTCCACGCCGGCCAGGCCGCTGCCGGACACCGCCTGGTAGGTGGCGACGACCAGCGCGGCCAGCCCGGCCTCCTCGTGCAGCGGGCGCAGCACGGGCATCGCGGCCATGGTGGTGCAGTTCGGGTTCGCGATGATCCCCTTGGGCCGGACGCGCGCGGCCTCCGGGTTGACCTCGGAGACCACCAGCGGGACGTCCGGGTCCATCCGCCAGCCGGACGAGTTGTCGACCACGACGGCCCCGGCGGCGGCGACCTTCGGCGCGAGCTCCAGCGAGGTGGTCTTGCCGGCCGAGAAGATCACGATGTCCAGGCCGGTGTAGTCGGCGGTCGCGGCGTCCTCGACGGTGATCTCCCCGTCGCGCCACGGGAGCGCGCGCCCGGCCGACCGCGCCGAGGCGAAGAGCCGGAGCTCGTCCACCGGGAAGTTCCGCTCGGCGAGGATCCTGAGCAGGACACCGCCGACCTGTCCGGTGGCGCCGACGATCCCGATTCTCATGCCGCTCCCTTTTCGCTGGTGCTGTGGCCTGGGCTGATGCTGATGCTTTGACCTGGGGTGACAGAGTCTGCCCAGCCCGTGCGCGGGCCGTCCAGTCAGTTACCCTTCAGAACGACTTTAAGCACTGCTACACGGTGTTCGCGCTCATCCGAAAGATCGGCAGCGCGCCGAGGGCCCGGCGGGACGCCTCGACACGCGGCCGGAAGCGCCCGGATGCGGGCGGAGGCGGTTCAGCGGAAGGCGTCCAGGCCGGTGATCGCCTTCCCCAGGGTCAGCAGATGGACCTCCTGCGTGCCCTCGTAGGTCAGCACCGACTCCAGGTTGTTCATGTGCCTGATCACCGGGTACTCCAGCGTGATCCCGTTCGCGCCCAGGATCGTCCGGGCCTCGCGGGCGACGTCGATCGCGGCCCGGACGTTCGCGAGCTTGCCGAACGAGACCTGCTGCGGGGTGACGCGGCCGTCGTCCTTGCTGCGGCCGATGTGCAGGGCGACCAGCCCGGCCTGGCCCAGCGCGACCTCCATCCAGGCCAGTTTCTCCTGGGTGAGCTGGAACGCCCCGATGGGCTTCCCGAACTGCTCGCGCGTGCGCGCGTAGTCGACGGCCGCCTCGTAGCAGGCGCGGCCCGCCCCGACGACGCCCCAGAGAATCCCGTAGCGCGCCTCGGACAGGCAGCTCAGCGGCCCCTTCAGCCCGGTCACGCCCGGCAGGACGGCGTCGCCCGGCAGCCGCACCCCGTCCAGCACCAGCTCGGACGTCACCGACGCGCGCAGCGACAGCTTCCGGTGGATGTCGGACGCGGTGAACCCGGGCGTCCCGGCCGGGACGACGAACCCGCGGATCCCCTCGCCCTCGACCTGGGCCCAGACGACCGCGACGTCCGCGACCGACCCGTTGGTGATCCACATCTTCGCGCCGTCCAGCACCCAGTCCGAGCCGTCGCGGCGCGCCCGGGTGCGCATGTCGCCGGGGTCGGAGCCGCGGTCCGGCTCGGTGAGGCCGAAGCAGCCGATCGCCTCGCCCGCCGCCATCCGGGGCAGCCACGCGGTCTTCTGCTCCTCCGACCCGAACTTGTGGATCGCCGCCATCGCCAGCGAGCCCTGCACGGACACGAAGCTGCGCAGCCCCGAGTCGGCCGCCTCCAGCTCCCGGCACGCCACGCCGTAGGCGACGGCGCTCGCCCCCGCGCAGCCGTAGCCGTCCAGATGCATCCCGAGCAGACCGAGTCTCCCCAGCTCAGGAGCCAGTTCCCGGGCGGGGAACGCGCCGTCCTCGAACCACTGCGCCAGCCTCGGGGTGATCTTCTCCGCGACGAACGCGCGGACGGTGTCCCGGACCATCCGCTCCTCGCCGGTGAGGCCGTCGTCCACGCGCAGCACGTCCATCGGGCATCCCATCCGTCGGGGGCAGGGGGCGACGCGGCCAGGGTATGACGGGCCCTTTCTCGGGGACGCTCTCAGGGTCGGTTCAGGGCGAATCCCGATGCCGCGACGCGGCCGGGAGGGGGAGGATCCAGGTATGGACACGCAGAACGGCACCAAGCAGCTCCGCCGCACCCGCGACGGCCGGATGATCGCCGGGGTCTGCTCCGGCGTCGGCCGCTACCTCGGCGTCGACCCGAACATCGTCCGGCTGGGCCTCGGCGTCTTCACGCTGTTCGGCGGCGCCGGCATCGCGCTCTACATCATCGCCTGGCTGGTCATGCCGGAGGACGGCGCGGAGTCGTCGGTCGCCGAGGACCTCTTCCAGAAGGCCAAGGAGTCCCCCTCCGTCCAGGACGCCACGCAGAAGGCCAAGGACACCTTCGCCGCCAAGACCCGCCAGTGACGTCCGGGCGGAGCCGCGCCCGGGATCAGGACGCCGACGCGGACGGCCGGACCCCTCCGGACCGTCCGGGCCGGGTCTCCCCGGGCCGGGCCTCCGCGCCGCCGGGCATCTCGGTACCGGCGGCGGCCCCGTCCGCCACCACATAAGCCTCAGAGGCCACACCGGCCGCAGAAGCCACCTCAGCCTCTGAAGTCACACGGGCCTCACCCGCCACGCCGCCCTCGCCCAGCGCGGGAGCCGCGCGCCCGGCGGAGGCGTCACCCGCCTCACGGCCCGCTGACGCCTCGCCCAACTCCGCGGACGCGTCGCGGAGATCGGGCCCGGCGGGTGGCGCGCCGCGAGCCAGCGGCCCACCCCGCGCACCGGGCTCACCGGGAACCGCGTGCCCATCGCGTACCTCCCGGCGCTCCCGCGGGTTCAGGTTCTCCGGCTCGTCCCGAGGCTCCGGGCTCTGACGGACGCTGCCCGGACGCTCGCGGGACGCGGTGATCAGGGTGCCGCGCAGCTGGTTCCAGGTGAGGGTGAGCATCGCCGCGACCGACAGCCCGACCACCCCGGCGAGCGCGACGACGGTCTCCGGACCGAGGTACTGCGCCACCGCGCCGCCCGCCAGGATGCCGAGGCCCTGGCCGGCGAGGATGCCGGACTGGGCGAGCCCGAACGCGCGGGCCCGGCCGTCCGCCGGGACGGCCGCGACGAACGCGGCGTTCGCGGCGAGCTGGTAGGCGCTGCCCGCCCCGGACAGCGCGTAGATCGCGACCACGCCCCACAGCGGTGGATGCGCGCCCGCCAGGATCAGCGGCGCGCAGGCCAGCATGGCCATCCAGCCCATCGACCGCAGCCGGTTCGTCGGGCGGACGAACCGGCTGAACACGAACGCGCCGACCACCATCCCGGTCGGCATCGCCGACATGAGGACCCCGACCGTCAGCGCGCTCCGGTCGAACGTGGCCGCGTACGGCGCGGCGATCCCCTCCGGCAGCACGTAGAACGCGCACAGCCACGCGAACGAGACCAGCGCCCGCAGGACCGGGTCGCCGAACACCAGGCGCGCGCCGTCCCGGGTGCCGCGCCACAGGCTCCGCGTCTCCCGCTCGCGCTCGCGCGGCGCGGGCCTGCCGCGCAGCCCGGCCACCAGGATCAGCGCGGACGCCGCGAACGTCACGGCGTTGATCCCGAGCGCCTGGTAGGTGCCGACCACCGCCACGATCGCGCCGCCCGCGGCGAACCCGAGCATCTGCGTCGCCTGGTGGGTGATGTTGTTGATGGCCGACCCGGCGACATACCTGTCACCTTCCAGCACGTCCGGGAGCAGGGCCGCGCGCGCGGCGGTGAACGGCGCGCCGAGCAGGACGGTGAGGAAGAGCAGCACGCACAGCGCCCAGAACGGCATCGCGCGCAGCGCCATCAGCGCGACCAGGACGGTCCGCGCGAGGTCGCACGCGACCATGACCGTGCGGCGCGGGAACAGGTCGGCCAGCCCGGACAGCACCGGGCCGCCGACGATCGGCGGCAGGTAGGTCAGCGCGTAGGTGAGGGCGGTGTAGAGCGCCGACCCGGTGCGCTGGTAGACCAGCACGGCCAGCGCCACCTGCGCGAGCTGGTCGCCGATGAACGACAGCGCCTGCGCCAGCCACAGCGCGCGGAACTCGCCCACCGCGAACACCTCGCGATAGGTGGCCTGCGCCTCCGCCGGCCGCCGGTGCCGACCGCTCTGCCGTCCAGCCACGCGCTCTCCACTCCGCTCTCCCTCCTCCCATTAACTCACGCTGCGTGGCAGTTATGTGACCTACCGTGCCCAATTCATGGCACACATTGCCGGGCGAACCCCTTGACCCGCCCGTGATCTGCGCTTACCCGCGCCGGGGATCAGTAGCCGAGCTCGTGCAGCCGGGCGTCGCCGATGCCGAAATGATGGGCGATCTCGTGGACCACGGTGATCCGGACCTCCTCGACGACCTCCTCGGCCGTCCCGCAGATCCGCAGGATCTCCCGGCGGTAGATCGAGATCTGATCGGGCAGGACCCCGGCGTACCAGTCCCCCCGCTCGGTGAGGGGCACCCCCTGGTACAAACCGAGCAGACCGGGCTCCGGCGCGTCGTCCTCGACGACGATGACGACGTTGCGCATGTGCGCGGTCAGCTCGGCCGGGATGGAGTCGAGGGCCTCCGCGACCAGGTCCTCGAACGCGTCCCGCGACATCTCGATCACATCGCCCATTCTGCTCCACCGGAGGGAGACCCCTTGTCGCGCAGCAGCCGGAAGCCCCGTACCCCGGCCTTCCGCGTCCGCCTGCCCGCCGCCGTCCGCGCCCGCCTGTCGCGCCCAGGCGCCCGCCCGTCCGCCCCGGACGACCCGCACGCCCCGGACACCACCCCGACCGCCCAGGGCCGCCTGCCGGCCGCGCTGGGGTCGGCGGCGGCCCGGCTGCGGACGCCGCGCATGCGCCGCACCGGGCGCGTCCTGGTGGTGATCGCCGTGGGCCTGGCCGGCGGCCTCGCCGGGCTCCTGGTGGGCGGCCGGGTCAACACCCCCGTCGGCCCCACGGACGTGTCGCTCTCCCTCCGGGCGTCCTGGGACGGCGGGACGACCATCGCCATCCCGCCGCTCGGGGCGCTCCACCTGGACACCCACTGGGGCCCGGTCGCGCTCCGCGCCCAGGTCACCCAGCTGCGCCTGGAGGACGCCCGCGCGTTCATCGAGAGCGCCAACGTGTCCGACCAGCAGATGACCGACCGGATCGCCGGCCAGCTCTGGCACGGCGTCTGGATCATGCTGCTGCGGGCCGCCCTGGCCG
Organism: Spirillospora sp. NPDC049652; assembly: GCF_040675125.1. Taxonomy (NCBI): domain Bacteria; kingdom Bacillati; phylum Actinomycetota; class Actinomycetes; order Streptosporangiales; family Thermomonosporaceae; genus Spirillospora; species Spirillospora sp. NPDC049652. The sequence continues at coordinate 5,583 of NZ_JBFAOF010000201.1, forward strand.
CCCTGTTCTGCGCGTTCGTCGCGGGCCTGCTGGTCTTCCGGTCCTGGCGGCGCGCGCTCGCCGGCTCCGGCGCCGCCCTCGCCGGCATGCTCGCGGTCGCGGTGACCGCCTGGCTCTCCTTCAGCCCGGCGTCCCTCGCCGAACCGCGCTACACCGGCCTGCTCGCCAACGCGCCCCGCGTCGTCGGCGACGCCCGCAACCTGGTCGAGCGCTTCACGTCCTACCGCGCGCAGCTCGCCCGCCTGGTCGGCAACATGTCCCGGCTGTACGCCGCGACGTCCAGCCTCCCGACCTACGAGCCCGACCCGTCCACGCTGCGGATCGTGCACGTCTCCGACATCCACCTGAACCCGGCCGCGTGGAACGTGATCCGCTCGGTCGCCGACCAGTTCCAGGCCGACCTGATCATCGACACCGGCGACCTCATGGACCACGGCACCCGCGCCGAGGACAAGTTCGCCGACGACATCTCGACCTTCCGCGTCCCCTACGTCTACGTGCGCGGCAACCACGACGCGCGCGGCACCCAGAAGGCCGTCTCGCGCCAGAAGAACGGCGTCGTCCTGGACGGCGACACCCGCCAGATCGAGAACCTGAACATCTACGGCGTCGGCGACCCCCGCTACACCCCCGACAAGTCCACGCGAGGCGACAACGTCGGCGACGACCAGATGCGCGCCGAGGGACTGCGCCTGGCCGAGAAGCTCCGCAACTCCGGCGCCCGCCCCGACATCGTCGTCACCCACGACCCCGCCGAGGGCGCCGCCTTCTCCGGCCTCACCCCGCTGATCCTGTCGGGCCACCGGCACCAGCGGGAGACCTCCCTGCTCCCGATCGGCACCCGCCTGTTCGTCCAGGGCTCCACCGGCGGCGCGGGCCTGCGCGGCCTGGAGCACGAGCAGCCGACCCCGATCGAGCTGTCCGTCCTCTACTTCAGCCGCGCCACCCACCGCCTCCAGGGCTGGGACGACCTGCGCCTCGGCGGCCTCGGCCTGACGTCCGCGCAGATCGAGCGCCACCTGGAGCCCAAGCCCGACCACGCCGTCACCCCGCCCGCCCCGTCGCCCGCCCCCACCCCCTCCTCGCCCTTCCCGTCCCTGCCCCCGTCCCAGTGGCCCACGACATCGCCGTCCCGTCCATAACCGTTTGTGCGTCCGCCCACGTTGTCCCCTATGCTGGGCACAACGGTGGGCCACGCCCGCCTTAGGCCCCCTTCGTCTAGCGGCCTAGGACGCCGCCCTTTCAAGGCGGTAGCGCCGGTTCGAATCCGGTAGGGGGTACCTCACCGGCGGTAATCCTTTTCTTCATTACCGCTGTCCTCGAACGCCCGGCCGCTGAGCGGCTCCTTGACGGCGTGGACGTCCCGCAGGAACACCCGTGGCCTTCTTCCGCGTGCCCGCCGGTCTCCGTGTGGCGAAAAAGATGATCAAGTGGGCGGGTCGGCGATGTAGCATCCCACCACCCCCATCGACTCCCCCACACAAAAGGTGTCAACATGCACAAGCTCACCGCTGCCGCGATCGGCGGCGCGGCGCTGGCGGCCACCCTGGTGACGGCGCTCCCCGCGTCCGCGGACGTCGGGCACCGGGCCGCCTCGGGCTCGTCGTTCCAGGCCGGGTCGGACGTCTCGTCCACCGCGAAGATGGTGCGCACCGGCAAGATCCACTACTACAAGGCCCGGGAGATCCGCGGCGCGAAGGTCTGGGGCCACTGGTACTGGGCCCGCAAGGGCAACGGCCCCGCGTTCGTCTTCATGGTGACCAAGGTCAAGGACACCCGCGGCGACGGCAAGAGCGCCGGTTTCTGCTACGACCTGTGGGGCTCCAAGAAGTACGACGACGTCCGCGGCATGTGCTTCGTCACCCGCGGCGGCAACGGGACGGTCCGCCGGGTCACCGGCAACCTCGAAGGCGCCCAGCACCTCCGCCTCTACGCGGCCGTCGGCCGCCTCGACAGCAAGAAGCACATCTTCTACACCTCGCTCACCGGGCCCAAGCTCCGGGTCCGCTGACCCCGGCGGCACTTCCCCTTGGACGGCCGGACCCCTGCGGGTCCGGCCGTCCTGGTTTTGTCGGTGGGGTGGCGTAGCGTCCGGCGCATGGAGGAACGGGACGCTTGGGACGGCCTGCTCAAGGCCGGGTTCCTGCATGCCGCGCGTGAGGCGCACCGCGAGACGACCCTGGTCGTGTTCGGCGCGCTCAACCGGGCAGGCGGTTTCACCGAACGGTCGTACGGGGTGTCGTCGTTCGACGTCCTCGCCACGCAGCTCGACCGCGCCCTCGGCGTGGACGAGGAGGACGGCGCCGGGGGACGGCAGCCGCGCATCGCCGTCCGCGACGACCTGAACGGCTCGCCCGGCTGGCGGCGCGGACGGTACCGGGTGCTGCTCAAACGGCACCCCTTCGGGGCCGTCCACGCGATCCGCTGGGACCGCGACAGCCCCACCAAGCAGGCGGTGGCGCGGCAGGAGTTCCCGGACGACCCGCAGCTCGCCCTGCCGATCCCCGGCGTCCACCGCGACACGCCGGACGTCGTCAATCTCGTGCTCGCGCACAGCGCCACCGAAGATCCGCTGGAGATGGAGCTCTTCCTGGGCCATCCCCGGTGGAACGAGGACGGCGGGACGCCCTGGCACTGGCTGCGCCCGCTCGACGACGCGTCGCTCGGGGCCGATCCACGCCGTAAGCTCGTCGAGCCCACCCCGCCGCTGTGGGGCGACGACGAGGCGGACGTGCCGATGCGGCTTCGCGCGGGGGAAGAGACGAGCTATGAAACGGCGCGGTGAACGAGACGCGGGACGACGAACGCACCTCCGGCAGGCACGCGGGGGTGGTGTTCGACGGTGAACGGCTGACCCTGGCCCGGCGGCTGCGCGGGCTGCGCAAGAACCAGCTCGCCCAGGCCGTCGGCACGACCCCGGCGACGATCGGGCAGTACGAGGCGGGTGTGCGCCGGCCGTCCGGGCTCTCGCTGTCCAGGCTCGCGTTCGCGCTCGGCGTCCCGGTCGACTTCTTCCGCGCCGGCCGCGGCCCGGTCCCGCCGGACGCCGCGCACTTCCGGTCGCTGCGCTCCACCACGCAGGTCGAGCGCGACCAGGCGCTCGCCTACGGCCGGATCGCGGCCGACCTGGTCGCCGTCCTCGCGGGCGTGGTCGAGTTCCCGCCCGCCGCGCTGCCCGAGCACCCCGTCTCCCCCGACGAGATCGCGGGGCCGGGCCCGGTCGCGGCCGCCCGCGAGGCCCGCGCCGCCATGCTCGGCGCGGACGCCCGCGGACCGGTGCCGCACGTCGTCCGGCTGCTGGAACGGCACGGCGTCGTCGTGCTGGTGATGCCGCCGTCCTCCGAGCGCGTCGACGCGTTCGGCATCGGCGCGCACCCGCATCCGATGGTGCTGTTCAACCCGGCCAAGGGCGACTACTGGCGCAACCGGTTCGACGCGGCGCACGAGCTCGGGCACCTGGTCATGCACGCCGACGCCGAGCCCGGCAGCAAGATCGTCGAGGACCAGGCGCACCGCTTCGCCGCCGAGTTCCTGCTGCCCGAGGCGGACGTCGCGGACGTCCTCCCCGCCGTCCCCGACTGGGACCGCCTCGCCGAGCTCAAGGCCGAGTGGGGCGTCAGCATGGCGGCCCTGCTCTACCGCGCCCGCACGCTGCGCATCATGCCCGAGCAGACCTACCGCGAGGCGATGGCCACCATGTCCCGCCAGGGCTGGCGCCGCGCCGAACCGTCCCCCGCCACCATCACCGCCCCGGCCTCGCGAGCAGCCAGCCTCACCGCCCCCACGGCCGCGTCCCCGGCCACGACCGCAGGCGCGGGCTCGAACGCGGCGCCGGCCGCAGGCGCGGGCGCTGCCCGGAGCACGAGCACAGCCGCGGCCATCGGCGCGGGCGCGGCCATCGGTACGGGCGCGGCTCCGGGCGCGGACGCGGGTTCGGTGGGGCGGAGGTTGGAGCGGCCGACGTTGCTCACGCGGGCGATCGAGCTCGCGGCGCG
>NZ_JBFAOF010000202.1:0-9576 GCF_040675125.1 Spirillospora sp. NPDC049652
CCCGGCGCGGCCCCGGTGAGCCCGAGCGCGGCGCGCAGCGCGTCCGCCTGGGCGCCGGGCAGCGCGTCCAGGCGTTCGCGCAGGGGCCACAGCAACTGGTTGAGCCCGCCGAAGGCGATGTTCTGCTCGGCCTCGTATCCGGTGAGGCGCAGGACGCGCTCGTGCGCGCACGCCTCGGCGGCCCACTCCAGCAGCGCCGTCTTGCCGATCCCCGCCTCGCCGCGCAGCAGCAGGACGCCGCTGCGGCCGTGGTCGCGCGCGTCGTCCAGCAGTTCCGCGATCCGGTTCCGCTCGGCGTCCCTCCCGTAGAGCACGGAACCAACTTACGGGGACAACTACCGAAGTCTTACGGATTCGCCCCGTAGTTCCCCGCTCCTACCTTCATGACCAGCAGGAACGCACACGCGACGAACGCAGGAGCTGAACACCATGGACGAGTTCTTCACGCCGGTGACCGTGGGCCGGCTGGAACTGCCCAGCCGCCTCGTGATGGCCCCGATGACCCGGAGCCGCGCCGGCGAGGGCGGCCGGCCGACCGGGCTCGCCGCCGAGTACTACGCGCAGCGCGCCGGGGCAGGGCTGATCATCACCGAGGGCATCCAGCCGAGTGTGATGGGCCAGGGGTACGTGTTCACGCCGGGCCTGCACGACGACGGGCAGGTGGAGGCCTGGCGCGAGGTGACCGGCGCGGTGCACGCCGCGGGCGGACGGATCGTCGCGCAGCTCATGCACACCGGCCGCGTCGGCCACCCGTACCTGTACCCGGACGGCGCGCTGCCGCTCGGGCCGTCCCCGATCGCGTCCGGCGCGAAGCTGTTCACCCCGGACCAGGGCATGCTCGAACACCCCGCGCCGCGCGAGATGACCCTGGACGACATCGCGTTGACGATCAAGGAGTTCGCGTCCGCGGCGCGCAACGCGATCGAGGCGGGGTTCGACGGCGTCGAGCTGCACGGCGCGAACGGCTACCTGATCCACCAGTTCCTCGCCGACGGCAGCAACCACCGCACGGACGCCTACGGCGGGTCGGTAGAGAACCGCAACCGGTTCGCCGTGGAGGTCGCGCGGGCCGTCGCGGACACCGTCGGGCCGGACCGCGTCGGGTTCCGGGTCTCGCCGGGATCGCCCCTCAACGGCATCAGCGAAAGCGACCCCGAGGCGCAGTACGAGGCGCTGCTGCGTGAGCTGAACCCGCTCGGCCTCGCCTACCTGCACGTCATGGAGATGGGGAACCGGGCGCGGACGCGGCTGCTGCGCGAGGTGTGGGACGGCACACTCCTGCTCAACCCGCACCCGACGCCGGAGACCTTCACGGCGCGGCCGGAGCACGGCGCCGAGGCGCTGCGCGAGGGCGTCGCGGACGCCGTCGTGTTCGGCCAGCTGTGGCTCGCCAACCCGGACCTGCCCGAGCGGATCAGGGCGGGCGGCCCCTACAACGAGGCTGAGCCGGCGACCTTCTACGGCGGCGACCACCGCGGCTACACCGACTACCCGACGCTCACCTGAACCCCGCTCCTGAGCCCCGCTCAACTGAGCCCCCCGGAGTGCCCGCCTCGGCGAGGGCCGTCCGGAAACGAGGAAGCCGTGCGACGCCCCCGAGGGGCGGTGCACGGCTTCTTCCCGAGCGAGGTGCTTAGTAGCCGGGGCGGACGGCCCCGTTGAACACCCGCTTGTAGTAGCTGTTGAGCTTGACCTTGCGGACGGTCCGGCCGGAGCCGGGCGCATGGATCATGTAGCCGTGGCCGACATAGATCCCCATGTGGGTGCGTCCGCCGTAGAAGAACAGCAGGTCGCCCGCGACCGCGCCCTTCCACGAGACCTTGTAGTGGACGGAACGGTAGATCTGCTGGGTCGTGCGCGGCAGTTTCACGCCGGCCTTGCGCCACGAGCCTCCGGCGAGGCCCGAGCAGTCCCAGGAGCCGGGACCGGTGCCGCCGTAGCGGTACGGGTCGCCGATCTGCTTGTAGGCGTAGGTGACGGCCTTCTTGGCCCGGGTCTTCTGCCGGGCGGCGCGCTGCTTGGCGGTGAGGGACGCGAGCGCGTTGACGCTGGTGACCGGCGAACCGGGGGCCGCGTGCGCGGGCGCCGCCACGAGGGCGGAACCGGCGACGGCGAAGGCGGTGGCCGTGAGGGCGGCACGCTTCAGCGGCTTGAAGGATCGAGGGGTATGCAGAACTACTCCAGACATCGCAGGGGGTGCCTGCCGGCGCGGCATGGTTCGTCCGCCGCTCGCGATGAAGGGGGCCGCGAGGTTCGGCGGGCCGCGGTGCGGTCCCGGGCGCGTCCCGGTCGGCGCTCCAGGCTGGAGCGGATCCGGGGGGACGCCGGTGGGGCCGCGTCCGGCTCCGTGCTTCAGGACTGCACGGACTCGGCGCTGACGTCGGCGGTGCGAGCGGGGGGATGCGACCGCCGTGCGTCGGGATGTTCTGTTGTCGGCGGCGTCCGTGCCGCGTGATCGGCAGGAACGTAGCCAGACTTCGCCTTTGCTGGCAAATCTCGGCAGTCGCCGGACGTGTCCGAAGGGCCGCGACGGTCCGGCTTTCGGGGGTTCTGCCTGCGCTTTTCCGGGCCGAATTCGTGCGATGTGATCTGCATCACCCGTAACGCCCGCGACGGCTTTCGGGGTGTTCTCGGGCTCGACATCCGGTGACGCTCGGTAGCCGGAGCGCCCGGCGGGCGTGGAACTCCGTGCTCGTCCGTAGTCCGCCGGTCACGCTTCCGGAAGGACGGGCGGAGAGGTGCGCGAACGGGTGATGTCCAGTCGAAGCTTCCCTGCTCATCCCGGACCGGCCCGCCGCGTTCGAGAGCGGACAAAGGTCTCAGATTGCTGCGATGAGGGGCAATGGGGAAGTTGATTATGATCAAGCCAAGGGTGATTACCGAGGGTTATCCCAACAGGCGGAACGGCCCGCTCGTAATGGTTCTGTGAACCACGCCACTATGCGGGGACACGCGGAGGAAGCGGCCTTCCCGGGCTTCGTTGTCCGGTTCCGCGCACCCGCCGGGCACCCGTCCCCGGACGCGTGAGAACGGCGTCCGCGCGGAACGCGAACGCCGTTCTGTGACCGTCTCGCCGTCCTCCCGGCGGCGCGTCCGGTGGCCCGGTCCGGCCATTCCCGGTTGGATCAGCCCCACGACCCCGACGCCGACTCGACGTACGGGGCGTTCGGCGGCAGCGGGGACCCGGCCTGGCCGGGCCGCGGCAGGGCGGCCGCCTCCTGCCGGTCCCGCACGCACTTGGCGAGCGTGAACGTCGAGGTCGTCACGTAGAGCGTGCCGAGGGCGAGGAAGCCGCGCACCCACAAGGGCGCGGGCAGGAACACGATCCCGACGGCGACCGCCGTCATCGAGATCACGAACGAGAGGATCGCCTGCACGAAGAACGCCGCCGTCGTGCCCTTGAGCTGGAGGAGGTTCATGCCGTCCACGGTCCCCCGCGCCGCGCGGCCGCGCCTGAGTAGCCCGGCGGGCGGCGCTACTCAACCCGTCCGCCGGGGGGACTAGGTACCGCATCCGGTCAGGCGCGCCGGTTGACGGTCGTCCCGTCCGCGCCTGTGATCGCAAGCGGGAGCCCCGGAGGGAGCCGTCATGCCCGGAAGAAGCCAAGCGGGAAGAAACGAGTCGGGAAGGGCCGATCCCGGAGGAAGTGAACCGGGCGGGAGCGAACCGGGCGGGAGCGGGCCGCCCACGGCCGGGGCGGGAACGCCCGTCGACCGTCGGGCCGCGGTGACCGCGTTCGCCCTCGCCGCGTCGTCCGCGCTCGTTCCGACGCCGGTCGCACAGGCCGCACAGGCCGCACAGGGCGCGCGGACCGGGCGGGGTGACGCGGCGAGCGCGCCGCGCGTCCCGGCGAACTTCCTGTGGGGCGTGGCCACGTCCGGGTTCCAGGCCGAGGGCAGCTTCCCGGACAGCAACTGGACGCGGTACATAGCCCGCCGGAAGTCCGGCATCAAAGACCCGTACAAGAAGGCGGTGGATTTCCGGCACCGCTATCCGGAGGACATCGCGCGCGCACGCGCGTTGGGCGTGAAGGTGTTCCGGACGTCCGTCGAGTGGGCCCGGGTCGAACCCAGGCGCGGATATCGCGATCCCGCCGCGCTCGCCTATTACGACGACCTCGTCCGGCGGATCCGCGCGGCCGGAATGCGCCCGATGCTCACCCTGGACCACTGGGTCTACCCCGGCTGGGTCGCCGACCAGGGCGGGTGGCGCAACCGGCGGACGGTCGCCGACTGGCTGGAGCAGGCGCGCTTCGTCGTCCACCGCTACCGGCGGATGGGCGTCATCTGGATCACCTTCAACGAGGCGAGCCAGTACCTGGTGCACGAGTACTCGGACGCGCCCCTCACCGTCCCGCAGGGCGGCGTGATGAAGGCCGCGCTGGTGAAGGCGCACCGGGCGGCGTACGACCTCATCCACAGGATCGACCCGGGCGCGATGGTGTCGAGCAACGTCGCCTACGGGACGGTCCTGAACAGCCTCATGGACGCCGTCCTGTTCGACCAGGTGACCGACAAGCTCGACTTCGTCGGCGTCGACTACTACTACGGCGCGAGCGTCACCAACACGACGGCCTTCAACGCGGGCAACGGCCGGCCGTGGAAGGTGGACCCGGAGCCGGACGGCCTCTACCACGTCCTTCGCAACTACCACCGCCGCCTGCCGAAGCTGCCGCTCTACGTCGTCGAGAACGGGTTCGTCACCGACGACGGGAAACCGCGCCCGGACGGCTACACGCGCGCCCAGCACCTGCGCGACCACGTCTACTGGCTGCAGCGCGCGATCGGGGACGGCGTCAAGGTCATCGGTTACAACTACTGGAGCCTGACCGACAACTACGAGTGGGGCAGCTACCGGCCGCGCTTCGGCCTCTACACCGTGGACGCGCTGACCGACCCGGAGCTGGCGCGCCGTCCGACCGACGCCGTCGCGGCGTACCGCGCGATCATCGCGAGGGGCGGGGTCCCGGCCGGTTACACGCCGGTGCGCCCGCCCGCCCGGTGCGCGTTCGAGGAGCCGTCCACCTGCCTCGTGCCGACTCCGACCCCGCCCGCCCGCTGACCCGCTCCAGACCGTAATCTGACCTGTGGGTAACATCACCCCGAACCAGATTCGGTCTCTGACGTAAGGTGCTGCTTATGGACCTGAACGGAGTATCCGCCGTCGTCTCCGGCGGTGCGAGCGGCCTCGGCGAGGCCACCGCGCGCGAGCTGGCCGCGAACGGCGTCAAGGTGGTCGTCGCGGACCTCAACGAGGACAAGGGCAAGGCGCTCGCGGACGAACTCGGCGGCGTGTTCGTCAAGACCGACGTGTCCGACGCGGCGCAGGTCGAGGCGGCCGTCCAGGCGGCCGTGGACACCGGCGCCCCGCTGCGGATCATCGTGAACTCCGCGGGCATCGGCTGGGCCGAACGCACCGTCAACCGCGACGGCGCGCCGCACAGCCTGGAGAGCTACACCAAGGTCATCCAGGTCAACCTGATCGGCACCTTCAACCTGATGCGGATCGGCGCGGCGGCCATCGCCAAGACCGAGCCCGCCGACGCCGACGGCCTGCGCGGCGTGGTCATCAACACCGCGTCCATCGCGGCGCTGGAGGGCCAGACCGGCCAGCTCGCCTACTCGGCGTCCAAGGGCGGCATCGTCGGCATGACGCTGCCCGCCGCCCGCGACCTCGCCGCGATCGGCGTCCGGGTCAACACGGTCTGCCCGGGCATCATCGACACCCCGATCTACGGCGAGGGCGAGGCCGCCGAGGCGTTCAAGGCCAAGCTGTACGCGCCGGTGCCGTTCCCGAAGCGGATGGGCAAGCCGGCCGAGTTCGCGCACCTGGTGCGCTCGCTCATCGAGAACGACTACATGAACGGCGAGACGGTCCGGTTCGACGGCGGCATCCGCTTCCAGCCCAAGTGAGGCCCTGAATGTCCGAAGCTGTACTGGTCGAGGAGGACGGGGCCGTCCTCGTCGTCACCATCAACCGCCCGGAGGCCCGCAACGCGGTCAACGGCGCGGTGGCGCAGGGCATCGCGGCCGCGCTGGACACCCTCGACTCGCGCAAGGACCTGTCCATCGGCGTCCTCACCGGCGCGGGCGGCACGTTCTGCGCGGGCATGGACCTCAAGGGCTTCCTGACCGGGGACAACCCGATCGTGGAGGGCCGCGGCTTCGCCGGGATCGTGGAGCGGCCGTCGGCCAAGCCGCTGATCGCGGCGGTCGAGGGCTACGCCCTGGCGGGCGGCTGCGAGGTCGCGCTGTCCTGCGACATGGTGGTGGCGGCGAAGGACGCGCAGTTCGGGCTCCCCGAGCCCAAGCGCGGCCTGGTCGCGGCGGCCGGCGGCCTGCTCCGCCTGCCGCGCCGCATCCCGTACCACATCGCCATGGAGATGGCGCTGACCGGCGACAAGTACCCGGCGGACCGGATGGCGGAGTTCGGCTTCGTCAACCGGCTCACCGAGTCCGGCGGCGCGCTCGCCGCCGCCAAGGAGCTCGCGCTCAAGGTCGCCGAGAACGCCCCGCTGGCGCTCGCCGCCACCAAGAAGATCATCGTCGAGTCGCCCGAGTGGCCGGCCGAGGAGGCGTGGGCGCGGCAGGGCGAGATCGTGATGCCGGTGTTCGGCTCGAAGGACGCCCAGGAGGGCCCGGCGGCGTTCGCCGAGAAGCGCAAGCCGGTCTGGAAGGGCGAGTGACACCCGCCTGAGTGACACCCGCCTGAGGGACAGCCGCCCGAGCGGCGCGGCCCTCGGGTTCGCCTGTGCGGCGCGACCGCGCGGTTCGTCCGGGACGCCCGGGGATTCCGTCCCCGGGCGTCCTGCCGTTCACCCTGTCGCAGGATGTCCGGTCTGGGTCCTCGGCGTGGTTTGTCTTACTTCTTAGTAAGTCTTCCCGTACTCTTTTCGCGTTCTGATCATTCTCGGGAGTGGGGTCCCATGCGCTGGAACGCGGTTCTCAGCACCGCCGTCGCGACCGCGGGCGCCGTCTCGCTCGTCCTCGCCGCCGCTCCGGCGGCCTCCGCGGCGGGCTGGCGCAACGTCAACGGCGGCGCCGCCCTGAAGTACTCGGGCAGCCTCGACCGGGTCGACTTCGCGGCCAAGGACGTCGGCTGGGCGGTCGGCTCCAAGGGCACCGTGACCAAGCCGAACCCCGTCATCGCCCGCTACACGGCCAAGGGCTGGGCCGCGCAGGCGAGCCCGGTGAAGTTCACCCCGATGGACGTCGCCGCCGCGTCCGCCAAGAACGCCTGGGTCGTCGGCTACGGGGCGTACATGAACCCCATGGCGATCCACTGGAACGGCTCCAAGTGGGCGCAGGTCAACTACCCGCTGGTCGGGGTGCCGTTCCAGGTGTCGGCCGCGGCCGACGGGACGGCCTACTCGACCGCCGGCATCACCTACGCGGCCGGGATCAGCACCGTGCTGCGCTGGAGCGGCTCGGCCTGGGTGGACGCCAAGGTGCCGCTGCCCAAGTCGACGACGATCACCACCGTGGACGTCCGGAGCCGCACCGACGTGTGGATCGCCGGGACGACCACCGCCGACGGCCGCAAGATCACCGGCCTGGCGTACCACTACGACGGCAAGACCTGGAAGCGGATCAACGTGCCCGGCGAGTTCGGGCTGAACGCCTACCAGGCGATCATCTACCGGATCGTCGCGCTGTCCCCGACCAGCGTGTACGCGATCAAGGACGCGCAGGCCGCCCAGACCCCCAACGCCCTGCTGCACTGGGACGGCAAGGCCTGGAAGTCGTTCAACACCCCGCTCAACTCGGCCGGGCTCGGCCTGGCGGCCGACGGCCGCGGCGGCGTCGTCGTGCTGCCCGCCGAGAACAACGGCAAGGCCCGCTACCTGCACTTCAACGGGAAGACCTGGAGCACGCTCTACGGCCCGGCCCGCAAGGGCAGCGTCCTCGGCGCGGACGCCGACCAGCGGCCCGGCACCCAGGGCGTCGTGAGCGTCGGCATGGCCAGTTCCGGCAGCGCGCGCACCCCGTTCATCGAACTGTTCGGCTGACCGGCCGGGCGCGAGACGCGAGGGACGGCCCCCGGAGCCCCGGCTCCGGGGGCCGACCTCGTCCTCGGGGGACTCTCGGCCGCTGTTCAGGGTCCCTTCAGGTTCGGCTGCGAACCTCTGGGAGAATCGGACGAGGGGGTTCTTCTCATTGGCTGAGCGGACGGTGACCATGGCGGGCAGGACGCCGGAGGCGGTTCTGCTGGTGGTCGAGGACGAGCCGAACATCCTCGAACTGCTGGCCGGGAGCCTGCGCTTCACCGGCTTCGAGGTCGTCACCGCGACCAACGGGGCCGACGCGGTGCAGGCCGCGCGCCGGCACCGCCCGGACCTCATCGTCCTGGACGTGATGCTCCCGGACATCGACGGCTTCGACGTCGCCCGGCGGCTGCGCTCCGGCGGCGACCACACGCCCGTGCTGTTCCTGACCGCGCGCGACGCCGTCCAGGACCGGATCAAGGGCCTCACCATCGGCGGCGACGACTACGTCACCAAGCCGTTCAGCCTGGAGGAGGTCATCGCCCGGATCCGGGCCGTCCTGCGGCGGTTCCGCGGCGGCGTCTCCGAACCCCCGCCGCGGCTGGTCTTCGCCGACATCGAGCTGGACGAGGACACCCACGAGGTCTGGCGCGGCGGCAAGGTCATCCAGCTCTCGCCGACCGAGTTCAAGCTGCTGCGCTACTTCATGGCCAACGCGGGCCGCGTGCTGTCCAAGGCGCAGATCCTCGACCACGTGTGGAACTACGACTTCCGCGGCGACGCCGGGATCGTCGAGTCCTACGTCTCCGCGCTGCGCCGCAAGGTCGACAACGTCGAACCCCGCCTGATCCACACCCTGCGCGGTGTCGGCTACGTCCTGCGCGAACCGCCAGACCAGGGCTGATGAGCGCGCCCGGCCACCACTCGGTCCCAGGGGGAGCCGGCGGGCCCGGCGGGCCGTTCGGCCGGGGGACGGCGGGCTTCGCGCCGCCCGCGCAGGCCGGGCCGCCGGGGCCCGGGGACGGGCCGCACGGGAGCTTCCAGGCGCGGCTGCGCCGGACGTCCCAGCGCGTGCCGCTGCGCGCGAAGCTGATCGTCGGGATGCTCGTCCTGGTGGCCCTCGGGCTGACCGTGATGGGCGCGGCGGGCAGCACGGCGCTGCGCGGCTACATGATGCAGCAGGCCGACGAGCAGCTGCAGAGCACCGGCAAGAAGGTCCAGGCCGGGCTCACGCTGCGGCACGACTTCCCCCGGAACCTGCCGGACGTCATGTACCTGCAGGTCTGGTCGGACGGCACCGACGGCCTGCCCACGATCAACTACCAGGGCTACGGCGTCGACCCTCGCTCCCTGCCGCCGGTCGGCCGTCCCGAGGCGATGCGCCGCCAGGACGAGATCTTCACCGCCCACGGCACCGGCCGCGACGCGGTGTGGCGGGTCATGACGTTCACCACCCGCGGCGGCGACGTCGTCGTCGTGGGACGCAACCTCAAGGACGTCCGGGACACCGTCCGGCAGCTCGTGACCATCGACATCACCGTCGGCGTCCTGGTGCTCGGCGGCCTCGGCGCGCTCGCGGCGCTGGTCGTCAC
>NZ_JBFAOF010000203.1:0-9574 GCF_040675125.1 Spirillospora sp. NPDC049652
GGCCTCGAACCCGGCGATCAGCCCCGCGACCGAGACCGCCGCGGGGAGCGTGCCGGGACGTCCGGCGGGCAGCGGGTTGGGGGGCTGGTAGAAGGCGTCGTTCTGGGGCGGGACCGTGTCCGCCCGCGCGGTCCCTGCGGGGAGCGCGGCCGTGACGGCGGCCAGGACCGCCGTGACCGCGGCAAGGGCGCGTGGGATTCTCACCTGAACCTCCTCAGGTCCGCCGGGCGGCCGGGGTACCGTCCGGCGCTGCCCGAAATGTGACACTTGGCGCGGCGTAGACATAGTGGGCCTGAGGAGGAAAACCGGCCGGGTCTTGTCAGTCGTCTGACAAGACCCGGCCTCGCGTTCAGTCCGCCGGAGCGGCCGCGGTCACCGCGCGGCGGCCGGGACGGGCTCCTCGGCGGCCACCGGCTCGCGGCGCGTCAGCACGTTGAACACCAGGTTCAGCAGGATCGCGGTGATGCTGCCGAGGGTGATGCCGCTGTTGAGGATGGCCGCGACGTCGCGGGGCATGTGCTCGCCGAACGCCGGGATGGTGGACGGCACGAACGCGATGCCGATGCTGATCCCGACGACCAGCGCGTTCCGCTCGTCCCGCAGGTCGGCCTTGGCGAGCGTCTGGATGCCGACGACGGCGACCATGCCGAACATGGTCATCGCCGCCCCGCCGAGCACGTCCGGCGGGATGGACGCGACGTACGCGGCGGCCTTGGGGAACAGCCCGAGGACCATCATGATGAAGCCCGCGGCGACCACCACGAACCGGCTGCGGACGCCGGTCAGCCGGACCAGTCCGACGTTCTGCGCGAAGCAGGTGTAGGGGAAGGCGTTGAGCGCGCCGCCGAGGACGGTGGACAGGCCGTCCGCGCGGAACGCCCGGGTCACGTCGGCGTCACTGACGTCCTTGCCGACGATCTCGCCGGTGGCCTTGGAGTCGCCGACGGTCTCGACGACCGTCACCATCATGACCAGCAGCATCGCCACGCACGCGCCGATCTGGAAGGTCGGGGCGCCGTAGTGGAACGGGGTGGTGACGCCGACCCAGTCGGACGCGCCGACCTGGTCGAACGAGGTGTCGCCGAGCAGCCAGGAGACGACCGTCCCGCCGACCAGGCCGAGCAGGACCGCGACGCTGGACAGGAACGGCCGCCGCAGCCGGTACAGCACCACGATGAACAGGACGGTGCCGCCCGCGTACATCAGGTGCTTCCAGCTGCCGAACTCCGGCTTGCCCTTGAGCGCCGCGCCGCCGGCGGCGTCGGTGAGCGCGTTCGGGATGAGCAGCAGGCCCATGATGGTGAGGACGGTGCCGGTCACGACCGGCGGGAACAGCCGCAGCACCCGGCCGAGGAACGGCGCGGCCAGGAACATCACGATCCCGGACGTGATCGTCGCGCCGTAGATGGCCAGCAGCGCGGCGGTGGGGGTGGCCGCGCCCTGCCCGATGGCGATCATCGGGGCGACCGCGGTGAAGGTGACGCCCTGCACGATCGGCAGCCGCACGCCGATCTTCCAGAACCCCCACGCCTGGATGACCGTGGCGATGCCGCAGGTGAACAGGTCCGCGTTGATCAGGTACACGAGCTGCTGCGGGGACAGCCCGATGCCGCTCGCCACCAGGATGGGGACGACGACGGCTCCGGCGTAGAACGCCAGGACGTGCTGGAATCCGTAGAGGGCCAGCTTGGGCAGGGGGAGCACCTCGTCTACGGGATGCTTCCGCGTGCCTTCCTCCGACATGCCTGCCTTGCCTTTCGAACGGTAGGTAAATGACATGCGTGGTGGCCCCGGCCGAGGGGGCGGGGGCCGGAGCGGAGAACCTATCGTCCGGCTTCGTGGTGGTTTCCGGTGGGGGGCCGGTTGACCTCGGGAAACACCGGGCGGATCATGGCGGGATGGACGAGCGGCCGGAACGGGACGAAGCACTGAACGCCTATGTTGGCCTCGATGCGGACGACGCGGAGCGTCGGGCGCGGGACGCGGGCTGGACGGCGCTGCGGCGGCTGGACCCCGGCGCCGTGGTGACCCTGGAGTACCGCGCGGACCGGCTGAACTTCACGGTCGAGGGCGGGCGCGTCACCCGGTGCTGGGCGGGCTGACGCCGTAACGGACCGGGCTGACGCCGTGGCGGACCGGGCTGACGACGGGGCGGAACCGGCCGGACGCCTCCCGAAAAAGATCGAAAAGCGGGGCGCGCCGTCCGGGAGTTGATCATTCAGCGACCTACAGTGACGGCATGATCACGGTCGTTCGCTTCGGGGTGCTGTTCACCGCCGCCGCGTGCGGGGCGCCTTCCGCCCTGACCGCTCCGGCCACCTCGGTCACCAGGGCCCCGCGGGCCGCGTCGTCCGCTTCGGCGTCACCGCCGGGGGCGTCGAACACGCCGCCTCGGGCGCTGGACTCGCGTCCACTCTCGACGCGGGATCCCGGGCCCGCGCCTCCGACCGGGACGGCGCGTGGTGACCCGGTGCCGAAGAGCCCTGCGGGGACGTCCACGGGGGCGGGAAAG
Source organism: Spirillospora sp. NPDC049652 (assembly GCF_040675125.1). Taxonomy (NCBI): domain Bacteria; kingdom Bacillati; phylum Actinomycetota; class Actinomycetes; order Streptosporangiales; family Thermomonosporaceae; genus Spirillospora; species Spirillospora sp. NPDC049652. The sequence continues at coordinate 2,513 of NZ_JBFAOF010000203.1, forward strand.
AAGGCGCGTCCGAAGAAGAGTTGGGCGTGGTCGGGGTCGTTCCACTGGCTGGGCCAGGACTTCCGGATCGAGTCCCGGCGGGAGGGCGCGGAACTGGTCATCCGGGTGAACGCGTCCCCCGGGTTCCCGCCGGTCCCGCCGCTACCGCCTCTCTCCTCGGCTCGGCCGGCGGTCACCCCGAAGCGGGGCACGCTGAGCCGACCGGGCGGCTTCGACGCCCAGCAGGGGGCGGGCGCGCCGGGCGGTCCGGGAGCGCCCGGGGAGCCGGGCGGTGTGGCATGCCCGCCGGGATGACGCTGCCGGGCTCGATGGGCGCACCGGGCGGACCTGGGGAGCCCGGCGGGCCGAGCGCCCCCGGCGGCGCCGCCACCCCGGGCGAGCAGGGCGACCCCGGCGGACCTGGCGGGCCGGGAGGCCCCGGCGGACCTGGAGGCCCCGGAGGGCCGGGTGGCTCGGGCGGGCCCGGAGGTTCAGGAGGGCCCGGAGGTTCAGGAGGGCCCGGAGGTTCAGGAGGGCCCGGAGGTTCAGGAGGGCCCGGGGGTTCAGGAGGGGCGGGCGGCTCCGGTGGGTAGGGCCGGGCGGGTCAGGTGGGGCGGCGGAGGCCGTCGAAGAGCAGGGTGGCCAGGCCGTCCGCGACCGCCTCGCGGGTCATGCCGCCGTCGGGGCGGTACCACTCGGTGAGCGAGTTGACCGCGCCGAACAGGACGCGCGCGGCGAACCCCGGGTCGAGGTCGTCGCGGACGCCGCCCTCGGCCGCGGCCCGCGCGACGAGGCCCGCGAACCGGTGGTCGAACTCGCGGCGACGCTCCAGGGCGCGCCGCTCGACCGGGGAGTTACCGCGGACCCGCAGCAGCAGCGTGACGTACGGCTGCTCGTCCACCAGGACGCGGACGGCTCCCCGCACGGTCTGCTCCAGGCGTTCGGTGGCGGTGACGGGACGGTCCAGTTCGGCGTCCAGGACGGCGAACAGGGCGTCCAGGGCGCGGTTCACGGCCAGTTCGAGGAGCTCCGCCTTGCCGGACACGTGATGGTAGATGGCGGACTTGGTGATGCCGAGGCGGCGGGACAGCTCCTCCATGCCGGTGCCGTCGTAGCCGCGCTCGTTGAACGCGGCGACGGCGACGTCCAGCAGGGTGGCGCGGTCGTAGCCGGGGCGTCCGCGCCGTCCTCCCGTGACCGGTGTGGTGCTCATGCCGGTCACTGTGACACAGCCTCCGGACCGTTCCCACGCCGGGCGAGTTCCCGGGAGCGGCCGCGGAACTCGGCGACGACCTCGTCCCCGCGCCTGACCGTGACGTCGTAGACGCCGCTGCGGCCGTACCGGACGCGTTCACGGGCCTCGGCGACCAGCACGTCCCCGGCGTAGGCGGACGCGACGAAGGTGATGTCGGCCCCGGCGGCGACGGTGACCGGGCCGTGGCTGTTGCAGGCGCACGCGAACGCGGTGTCGGCGAACAGGAAGAGGTAGCCACCGTGGGCCAGGCCGTGCCCGTTGACCATGCTCTCGGTCACGGTCATCCGCAGGTCGGCGGTGCCGGGCCCCCAGTCGATCAGCTCGATGCCGAGTTCCGCGGAGGCCCGGTCGGTCGCGAGCATCGCGTGCACGGGGCCTTCGTGGGTGTCGGTCATGTCCGGTCCTTCCGGGTTGTCTTGCCGTGGACGGGTGCCATCCCTCAGACTAATTACTGAACGAATGGTCGGTAAGGAAGTGGGGCCGATGACGCAGACCACGACCGCTGCGGCGGCCGGGGCGGACGACCGCCTCCAGGAGCACTTCGACGAGGTGATCGCGCACGACCGGCGGATCGAGCCGCGCGACTGGATGCCCGAGGCGTACCGGGGCACCCTGGTCCGGCAGATCGCCCAGCACGCGCACTCGGAGATCATCGGGATGCAGCCGGAGGGCGCGTGGATCACCCGCGCGCCGTCGCTGCGCCGCAAGGCGATCCTGTTCGCCAAGGTGCAGGACGAGGCGGGCCACGGGCTCTACCTGTACGCGGCGGCGGAGACGCTCGGCGTGGACCGGGCCGACCTGACCCGCCGGCTGATCGAGGGCCGGCAGAAGTACTCGTCGATCTTCAACTACCCGACCCTGTCGTTCGCCGACGTGGGGGTGATCGGCTGGCTGGTGGACGGCGCGGCGATCTGCAACCAGGTGCCGCTGTGCCGCAGCAGCTTCGGCCCGTACGCGCGCGCGATGGTGCGCATCTGCAAGGAGGAGTCCTTCCACCAGCGGCAGGGCTACGAGCTGCTGCTGACCATGATGCGCGGCACCCCCGCCCAGCGGGCGATGGTGCAGGACGCCGTGGACCGCTGGTGGTGGCCGTCGCTGATGATGTTCGGGCCGCCGGACGAGGCGTCCCCCAACTCGGCCCGGTCGATGGCCTGGAAGATCAAGCGGCACAGCAACGACGAGCTGCGCCAGCGGTTCGTGGACATGACCGTCCCGCAGGCCGAGAAGCTCGGCGTCACGCTGCCGGACCCGGAGCTGCGCTGGAACGGCGAGCGCGGCCGCTACGACTTCGGCACCCCGGACTGGGACGAGCTGAAGCGCGTGATCAGCGGGAACGGCCCGTGCAACGAGGACCGGATCGAGCGCCGCCGGCGCGCGCACGAGGACGGCGCGTGGGTCCGCGACGCGGCCGCCGCGCACGCCCGGAAGCAGGCGGCGCGCCACGGGTCCGCGCGAGCGGGGACCGCGCAAGCGGAGACCGTGCAGGAGACCGGGCGCGGGGCCGGAGAGCGCGCGGAGCGGAGCGCCGGCCGGGTCGGGCCGGGCGATCGGGAGGCGCGATGAACGAGGACTGGCCGCTGTTCGAGGTGTTCGTCCGGGGCAAGCGCGGGCTGAACCACGTCCACGTGGGGTCGCTGCACGCGGCGGACCAGCGGATGGCGCTGACCCACGCCCGCGACCTGTACACGCGGCGCAACGAGGGTGTGTCGATCTGGGTGGTGCGCTCGTCGGACATCACCGCCTCGACGCCGGACGAGAAGGACCCGTTCTTCGAGCCGTCCGGCGACAAGGTCTACCGGCACCCGACGTTCTACGACATCCCCGACGACGTCCCGCACATCTAGGAGACCGCGATGCGCGAAGACGACCACGTCTACCTGTCGCTGGCGGAGGACCAGGACGACGCCCGGTGGGCGTTCGGCACCGGCTTCGAGGACCCTCTGCACGGCGTCGACACCGCCGTCCCGGACGGCCTCGACCCGGCCGGGCTGGCCGCGCTCTGCCTCGGCCTGGGCGACGACGCGCTGGTCGCGTCGCAGCGGCTCGCCGAGTGGTGCACGCGCGCGCCCGAGCTGGAGGAGGAGGTCGCGCTCGCCAACATCGGGCTGGACCTGCTCGGCCAGGCGCGGATGCTGCTGACCCGCGTCGGCCAGGTGGACGGCACCGGCCGCACCGAGGACGACCTGGCCTACCTGCGCGAGTCCGACGACTACCGGAACGTCCGGCTCGCGGAGCTGCCGAACGGCGACTTCGCGTTCTCCATGGCGCGGCTCCTGGTGTTCTCCGCGCACCGGCTGGCGGTGTTCGAGCGGCTCGCCGCCGGGCACCGGGACCCGGTGCTGCGGGCGGTCGCGGCCAAGGGCGTCAAGGAGCTGACCTACCACCGGCAGTACGCCGCCGACTGGGTCGTCCGGCTCGGGGACGGCACGGACGAGTCGCACCGCCGCATGCAGGAGGGTCTGGACGCGATCGCGCCGTACGTGGACGAGCTGTTCCGGGCGTCCGCCGACCTGGACGGAGACGACGACGGCGACGGCAACGGCGACGGCGACGGCGAGGACGTCCGGAGCGAGGTCGAGGGCGTCCTGGCGCAGGTGGCGGAGGCGGCGACGCTGACCGTCCCGCCGTTCGAGCCGATGGACGGCGACGGACGCGCCGGGGTGCACACGCCGTGCCTGGCGCCGCTGCTGTTCGAGATGCAGAGCGTCGCGCGCGCACTTCCGGGAGGCCGGTGGTGAACGAGCCGGTGAGGACCGGGGCGGCGGGACCGGTGGTGAGCGCCCGCGAGGTGGCCGAGCGGGTCGCCGACCCGGAGCTGCCCATGCTGACGCTGGCCGATCTCGGCGTCCTGCGGGACGTGGCGGAGGCCGCGGACGGCTCGGTCACGGTGGCGCTGACCCCGACCTACAGCGGCTGCCCGGCGATGGCCGAGATGCGCGCGGACATGGTGCGGTCGCTGCACGAGGCGGGCTACGGCGACGTGCGGGTCACGACCGTTCTGGACCCGCCGTGGACCACCGACTGGATCAGCGCCGAGGGCCGCCGGAAGCTGGCCGAGCACGGCGTCGCGCCGCCGGGACGGGCCCCGCGCGGGCCGGTGCCGCTGGTGCTGGGCGGCGTCCGGCGGGCGGTGGCGTGCCCGCGCTGCGGGTCCGGCGAGACCGAGGAGACGTCGCGGTTCTCGTCCACCGCGTGCAAGGCGCTGTGGCGGTGCCGGTCCTGTTCCGAGCCGTTCGAGCACGTCAAGGAGATCTAGCGTGACCGTACCGGTGACCACCGCGCCCGTCCGCCGCCGCCGGACGTTCCACCGGCTGCGGATCGCGGGGATCGAGCGGCTGTGCGCGGACGCGGTCGCCGTCACCTTCGACGTGCCGCCCGAGCTGGCCGGCGAGTTCGCGTTCCGGCCGGGGCAGGCGCTCACGCTGCGCCGGGTCGAGGACGGCCGGGACGAGCGCCGGTCGTACTCGATCTGCGCGCCCGCCGGGTCCCCGCCGCGGATCGGCGTCCGCGAGGTTCCGGGCGGGCTGTTCTCGTCCTGGCTGGTGCACGAGGCGCGGCCGGGTGACGAGGTCGAGGTGATGGGCCCGACCGGGACGTTCACCCCCGATCTCGCCGAGCCCGCGCACCACGTGCTGGTCGCGGCCGGGTCGGGGGTGACGCCGATGCTGTCGATCGCGGCGTCGGTGCTGGCCGCGCACCCGGACACGCGGGTGACGCTGCTGTACGGCAACCGCCGCACCGACACGGTGATGTTCACCGAGGACCTCGCCGACCTCAAGGACCTGCATCCCGCCCGGTTCCAGCTCGCGCACGTGCTGTCCCGGGAGCCGCGCGAGGCGGAGCTGCTGTCCGGGCGGATGGACTCCGCCCGTTTCGCGGCGCTCGTCGACGGCCTCGGCCTGCGGGACGCCTCGCACTGGTGGCTGTGCGGGCCGATCGGGATGGTCGAGGACGCCCGCCGCGTCCTCGCCGGGCTGGGCGTGCCGGCCGAACGCGTCCACCGGGAGCTGTTCTTCGCCGAGGACGAGCCGGTCGTGCCGCTGCGGCACGAGGACGCCGCCCCGGAGGGCCCGGTCAGCCAGGTCACGATCACGCTGGACGGCCGGTCCACGACCGCCGCGCTCCCCCGCGACCGGACCGTCCTGGAGTCGGCGCAGCGCGTCCGGCCGGACCTGCCGTTCGCGTGCAAGGGCGGCGTCTGCGGGACGTGCCGGGCGAAGGTGACGTCCGGGTCGGTGCACATGCGGCGCAACTTCGCGCTGGAGCCGGGCGAGGTCGCCGCCGGGTACGTGCTGACCTGCCAGTCCCTGCCGGAGACCGACGAGGTCGCGGTCGACTACGACGGCTGACGTCCGGACGTCCGCCCGGCGGCCGGGTCAGCGGAGGGACTCGTCCTTGACGTCGCTGGCCAGGATGAACAGGCACTTGTCCTGTTTGAGGACGACGTTGGCGCCGACGGTGGCGGGCTTGCCCTTCTCCCACGTCCCGGTGAAGGTGCGCTGGGGGTCCGCGTTGATCGTCGTGTTCTGTAGTTTGCCGTCGCACGTGGCGGTGGTGACCCCGCCTCCGACGCGGTCGTACTTCGGCTTGCCCTGCTTGGGCCGGGGCGGCTGCCCGGCGCCCACTCCCACGTGGGTGGCGTCGCTGCAGCTGTAGAGCACCGGCACCTCCAGGGTCTTGCCGTCCTTGCCGATGGTGGCCAGGCCCACCTTCACCTTGGCGGGATGCTTGCCCGTGAGCGTGCAGGGCGGCGGCGCTTCGGGTGCGGCGGCGGTCAGTACCGCGGTCAGCGCAGCGGTGCCGATGAGGCTGAAGACCGGCATCGGAGATCTCCCTTCTGGAGGTCGGCGCGACGGCGCGGCCGACACCACTGCAATGTTACCCAGAGTGTTCGTTAATCACTCTTCGTGCTCGGACGGTCGGTCCGGAGGGCTTCGGCGAGGTAGGGGGCGGTGTGCCCGGAGGAGGCCGCGACGGCGGCCGGGGCGCCCTGGGCGACGATCCGGCCGCCGGCCGCGCCGCCGCCGGGACCGAGGTCGATGACGTGGTCGGCGGTCGCGACGACGTCCATGTCGTGCTCGACGACCAGGACGGTCGCGCCCTCGTCGACCAGCGCCTGGAGCTGCCCGACCAGGACCTCGGCGTCGGCGGGGTGCAGGCCAGTGGTCGGCTCGTCCAGCACGTAGAGGGTGTCGCCGTGGCGGGCGCGCTGGAGTTCGGACGCCAGTTTCACCCGTTGCGCCTCGCCGCCGGACAGTTCCGTGGCGGGCTGGCCGAGCCGCAGGTAGCCGAGGCCGACCTCGCGGAGCGTGCGCAGGGACCGGGCCGCCGGGCGGACGTCCGCGAGGAACCCGGCGGCGTCGTCCACGGTCATGTCGAGCACCTGCGCGATGTCGGCGCCCCGGTAGGTCACCTCCAGCGTCTCGGGGTTGTAGCGGGCGCCGCCGCACACCGGGCACGGCGCGTAGGTGCTCGGCAGGAACAGCAGCTCGACCGAGACGTAGCCCTCGCCCTGGCAGTTCTCGCAGCGTCCTCCGGCGACGTTGAACGAGAACCGTCCGGCGTCGTAGCCGCGCGCCCTGGCCTCGGCGGTGTCGGCGAACAGCTTGCGGACGGCGTCGAACAGGCCGGTGTAGGTCGCGAGGTTGGAGCGCGGGGTGCGTCCGATGGGCTTCTGGTCGACGCGGACGACGCGTCCGGCGTCGGGAGCGCCCGCGATGGCGTCCAGAAGGCTCGACTTGCCGGAGCCGGAGACGCCGGTGAGCGCGGTGAACACGCCCAGCGGGACGTCCACGTCGAGCGCGCGCAGGTTGTGGCGGGTGACGCCG
>NZ_JBFAOF010000204.1:0-9568 GCF_040675125.1 Spirillospora sp. NPDC049652
ACCGCGTCGCCCAGCGTTCCGCGCCGTGTGTGCCTGCACGCTCCGCCGCCCCCGCCCACGTCCGCCCCGGCGTCCCACGCCCATGCGCCGTGCGCCCTGCCGCCTCGCGCACTCGGCGTCCCGTGGACCGCGCGGGCCTTGCGCACCTTGGCTACTGCGTGCCTGCTCGCACTCCGCCCGTCCCGCGTACCTCGCACCCCGGCGGTCCGTGCCCGCGCGCCGTGCGTCCTGTCCGCGCCGCGCGTGCCGTTCGCCTTGCGCCTTGGGGGCCGCGCGTTCTGCGGGTTTGTGCGGTCCTTCGGCTTTGGGTGAGGGGTGGGTCAGGGTTTGGGGGGTTGGTTGAGGGTGAGGCGCATGCAGGTGCCGGGGCCGTGGGTGGCGGGGAGGGCGGTGATGGTGCCGTTCTGGGCCTCGGTCAGGCGTTTGACGATGTAGAGGCCGAGGCCGATGCCGCCGAAGCGGCGGCGGTCGCCGGCTTCGCCCTGGACGAAGCGTTCGAAGATGCGCTCGTGGTCGCCGGGGGCGATGCCGATGCCCTCGTCGGTGACGGTCACAACCAGGTGGGGGCCCTCGGCGTACGCGCGGACGCGGACGACGCCCCCGTCCGGGGAGTACTTGAAGGCGTTCTCCAGGAGCTGGCCGAGGACGATGTCGGTCGCGAGCGGATCGCCCTGGCAGTACGGCAGGTCAGGGGGGAGGTCCAGCTCGACACGGTGCAGCGGGGACAGGGAGCGGAACCCGGCGACCACGCCGCTGACCACGTGCGCGAGGTCGAACGCGTCGATGGTGACGGCGAGTTCGTCGGCTCCGGCGCGGGAGCCGAGCAGCAGGTGCTCCACCAGCCGGGCCAGGGACTCGGCGCGGTCGGCGATGGTGGCGACGGCGGTGCGGCGGTCGGCGTCGGGCAGCTCGTCCCAGCGGTTGACGAGGGTGCTGGCGAAGCCGCGGACGACGGTGATCGGGGTGCGCAGCTCGTGGCTGGTGGTGGCGAGGAACAGGTCCTTCGCCTCCTCCAGCGCCTTGGCCTCGGAGACGTCGCGGAAGTCGACGACCAGCTCGTCGGTCTCGTCGATCCAGGCGGCCAGCACTTCCAGCCACACCCCGGACGGCAGCCGCAGCGTGCGGATGCTGCCGGGCGCGGGCGGGGCGAACGGCAGCGGACGGCCGAGCACCTGGTCGGTCGCGACGCCGGTGAGGCGGGTGGCGGCCGGGTTCCACTGGCAGACCAGGCCGTCCCGGTCGAGGACGGCGATCCCGTCCGCGCTCGCGTCGATGACCGCGCGTTCGTGCGCGCGCTGCCGGACGGCCTCGGCGTACGCCACGGCGTTGCCGACCGCGACCCCGGCGTGCCCGGCGAGCAGTTCCAGCAGCTCCAGCTCGGTGTGCCCGGGCCGGCGGCCGGAGAACAGCGCGTACAGCGCGCCGTACGGCCGGTTCTGCAGGTACGACAGGCCGAGCGTGATCGTGTGCAGGCCCGGCAGCTCCGACCAGATCAGGTCGCCGAGCCGCCGCTCGCCGCCCGCGAGCTTGATGGTCTTGCCGGTGCGCAGCAGCTCCCCGACCAGGCTGGACCGCAGGTCGGCGGTGGCGCCGCGCATGCGTTCGGGCAGGCCGGTCAGGCTGACCAGCCGCAGCCGCTCGCCCTCGATCCGGACGAAGCCCGCCGCGTCCGCGCCGGTGAGCTCGATCAGCGCCGCGGTGATGCGGTCGAGCACGACGGCCAGGTCGAGCTCGGCGTTCAGGTCGGCGACGATGTCGTTCAGCCGCCGGACGAGCCGGGCCCGCTCGGCCATGTGGTGCTGTGCGACCTCGTCCTCCTCGACCGGGTGGTAGACGCCGACCCAGCCGAGCGGCTCGCCGCGGGCGTCCCGCAGCAGGCTCGTGTCGATCCGGACGTCGATCAGCGTCCCGTTCCGGCAGAACCGGCGGGTCGCGATCGAGATGCGGCCGGTGTCGCCCTCCCCGGGCCGCCGGGTGAGCAGCCGCTCCTGCACCGCGTTGTGCTCGGCGGTCAGCTCGTCCGGCACGATCGGCGGGACCCGCCCGGTCATCTCGGCCGCCGTCCAGCCGAACATCCGCTCGGCCGCCGGGTTCCACACCGTCACGCGGTGCTCGTGGTCCACGGCGACGATCGCATCGGCGGCGCTCTCGATGACGGCGCGCGCGATCGGATCGTGGACCTGGAGTTGCACGCCCTCATGCTGCCACCGCATCACCTCCTCCTGCCGGGCAACCACTGGTGAAAGGTCTCACCGCACCGACCCCGCCGGCCGAAAACTCTCGTCTCTCGTCGCACAGCCACCTCCCCCGTCGCCTCCAGTCTCCGTCACCCCGCACGTCCGGCGAAAGTTGACCGCCGATCTGTGGACAACTACCGAAGACCCAGCTCAGGCCTCCCCCGGAGCGGGGGAGGCCTGAGCTGAGGGAGTGCGGTCAGGCGGTGGCGCCGGACTCGGAACGCCGGGTGAGCGGACGCAGCAGGAGGGCGGCGGCCGCGGCGGCCAGGAAGGAGAACAGGGAGGCGCTCATCCAGGACGCCGGGGTGAAGTGGAGCCCTTCCTGGACGTTCTGCCAGAGGTCGGTCCAGTGCGCCACGGTGCCGGGGTTGATGAGCTGGTAGACGGCGATGCCCACGAGCCAGGCGGCGATCATGTTCCAGCGGGCGGGGGCGGAGCGGGCGGTGTTCCAGCCGCGGCGGCCGCTGCCGAGGAAGAAGTCGGCGGCGAGGACTCCCAGCATGGGGACGAACACCGATCCGATCAGCGACAGGAAACTGGCGTAGTCGTTGATGTCCAGGGCCAGCGCGAGGACGGTGATCAGCACGCCCAGCGCCACCGACAGGACGCGCCGGTCGGCACGCGGAACGAGGTTCTGGATCGAGACGGCCGTCGAGTAGACGTTCGCGAACGACTGGTCGGCCTCCCGCAGGACGAAGATCGCGAAGATCAGCGCGCCCAGCGTGACGTGCAGGAACGGGTCGTAGATCCGGGACGAGTCGCCCGCCACCAGGGCCAGCGCGAACAGGCCGAGCACGTAGGCGATGATCTGCGTCACGGAGTAGCCGACCGCCGCCGAGCCGAACGCGGCCCGCTGCGTCCGGGAGTGCCGGGTGTAGTCGGCGGCCACCGGGACCCACGAGATCGACACCGCGAGCGCCGCGTCCGCGCCGATCCAGAACCCGCCCCAGGACCCCTTGTTCAGGTCGGGCAGCGGCTCCCGCAGCAGTTGGATGTAGAAGTAGACCAGCGCGACGCAGACCGCGACCGTCACGTACCGGCGCAGCAGCCGCACCGATCCGAGCGGCCAGATCGTCAGCACGGTCGTGATCACACCGGCCGCGACCACGTAGACCCAGCGCGGGACGCCGTCGTACAGGGCCCGCGCCGCGCCTGCGATCGTGATCAGCTCGAAGGTGCCCCAGCCGATCAGCTGCGCGATGTTCAGCACGGTCGGCAGGTAGGACGGCCGGGCCCCGAAGAGCCCGCGCAGCAGCACCATGGCGGGCTGGCCGGTGCGCGCGCCGGGGACGGCGGCCAGCCCCAGCATGAGGCCGCCGATCAGCGTTCCGACGATCATCGCGGTGATGCCCGCCATGATCGAGATGGTCGGGCGGCCGTCCTCGGTCGGCGCGAGGACGGTGTACGCGCCGGAGAACGCCAGCAGGCTGACGCCGAGGTTGGCCCAGAAGGCCGACTGGTCCCAGAAGCCCAGCACCCTGGGCGCGGGCTGGTCGAGGGTGTACGGGGCCTCGTCGCGCGGCGCGCGGACGGATTCCTGGTGCACAGCGGACACTGCACGCTCCCTACGCCGGCATTACCCGGACAGGTTCATGCGGTCGGCGGCGCCGCGTTCTGCCGCCCTCTCAGCCCGGTTGGCCCGAGCTCCCGCGGTGTTCCATTAAGACTGGGCGAATCGTACATCGAACGCTCCAGGGAGCGGAACGCCCAATCCCCCGGCCTCCATTCCCCCCCCAGGGCGTGGACCACGCGACGAACGGCCCGGTCCCGCGTCCAACTCCGGCCCGCCCCGGCCCCAGCCCGGTGTTGGAGACCAGGGCGACTATGGGGATGCGGGCGGCGGCCGGTGTCAGGCGACGTGGGGTGGGGCGTCGGTGTGGCCGTCGAGGGGACGGCCCGCCTCGGCCCAGCGCTTCATCCCGCCGTCCACGTTCCGGGCGATCCAGCCCGCCTGGTTCAGCGCGATCGTGACCTGCGCGGACCGCATCCCGGACCGGCAGATGACGAAGATCTCGCGGTCCTGGGGGATCTCGGCGGCGCGGTCGCTCAGCTCGCCCATCGGGATGTGGACCGCGTCCGGCGCGTGCCCGGCGTCCCACTCGTACTGCTCGCGGACGTCCAGAAGGTAGGCGTCCTGCGGCACCTCGGCGGCGTCCACGGCCGGGACGTCGTTCCCGAAGTTCATCCGAACCTCCCAAAGATCCCCTGCCATGGGCGGCCGGGGCACTCGAAACCTACAGATCCGAGCATGAATCCCATCATGCTCCAGCCCCTTCTCCGGCCGTCCGCCCACCCGCCGTCAGCGGTCTCAACCTGCCCGCGCCCCGGCTGGCCGCCCACCCGCCGTCAGCGGTTCCACCCTGCCCGCGCCCCGGCCGGCGGCGCACCCTCCGGCTTGCCCGATCAGCGCATTCGGGCGGAGAACGTGGAACCGTGCCGCCCGCCGCAACGTCGAATCCTCTATGCGGTATCGGATGCTCCTTTTCACGCCGGCCGCCCTGGCTCTGGTGATGTCGGCCGCCTCCTGCGGCTCCGAGCACGCCAAGTCGGGGACGCCGGCCACCCCGCCGAAGGACAAGGTCGCGCCCAGCTCCCCCGCCAACCACCTGACCGTGAGCGTCCGGGCCTCGGTCCAGGCGCCCGCCAAGACATGGTCGCTGACCTGCGATCCCGTCGGCGGTGACCATCCCAAGGCGGCCCAGGCGTGCGCGGCCCTGGCGAAGGCCCCGGACGCGTTCAAGCCCGTCCCGCCGGACATGATGTGCACCAAGATCTACGGGGGACCGGAGGTCGCCACGGTCAAGGGCACCTGGCACGGGAAGCCGGTCGACACCCGGTTCACCCGGACGGACGGCTGCCAGCTGGCCCGCTGGAGCAAGGTCGCCCCCCTCTTCGGCGACGTCCCGCCCGTCCGCTGACCAGCGGTCCAGTCCGGCAGAACCCTCGACGCGCGCGGCCCGACGCGATACCGATCCGGGCGTCGGGCTATTTGAGGAGGCGGGAGAGGCGGCGGTCGGCCAGGGGCTTGCCGCCGGTCTGGCAGGTGGGGCAGTACTGGAGCGAGGAGTCGGCGAACGACACCTCGCGGATGGTGTCGCCGCAGACCGGGCACTTCTGGCCGGTGCGGCCGTGCACGCGGAGGCCGGTCTTCTTCTCGGCCTTGAGGTCCTGCGCGGCGAGGCCGCCGGAGCGGGCCACGGCGTCGCGCAGGGTGTCGACGATGGCGTCGTAGAGGGTCTGGACCTCCTCGCCGGTGAGCGAACTCGCGATCTTGAACGGCGACATCCGGGCGACGTGCAGGACCTCGTCGGAGTAGGCGTTGCCGATGCCCGCGACGATCCGCTGGTCGCGCAGGAGGCCCTTGATCTGGGTGCGCTTGCCGCCGACGATGCCCGCGAGCGTCTCCACCGTGAAGGACGGGTCGAGCGGGTCGGGCCCGAGGGAGGCGACGCCCTCCACGTCGGACGGGTCGCGCACGACGTAGACCGCCAGGCCCTTCTTCGTGCCCGCCTCGGTGAGGTCGAAGCCGGAGCCGTCGTCGAGGTGGACGCGCAGGGCGAGCGGGTTCTTGCCGCCGGGGCGGACGGGCTTGACCGGCATCTCGTCGCGCCAGCGCAGCCAGCCGGCGCGGGCCAGGTGGACGACCAGGTGCAGCCCGTCCACGTCGATGTCGAGGAACTTGCCGTGCCGGGCCACGCCGGTGACCGTGAGGCCGCCGAGGGACGTGACGGGCGGGTCGTAGGTCTTCAGCGCGGAGATGGCGAGGACGTCGACGCGGGCGACGGCGTGGCCGACCGCGCGCTCGCGCAGGAACGCGGCGAGCGACTCCACCTCGGGAAGCTCGGGCATGCTTCACATTATCCGAGGTCCGCCCGCTGTCCACAGCGCTGTGGAAAGCTGTGGAAAACCTTGCGCCCGCCGTCGGCAACCCCGGTGCGGACGACGTTCGCGCCGGATATACCTTGGCAAATGACCCCGATACGGCGGCTCGCGCGTGACGGCCGCCGCATCGGCACATGTGGATAACCAGCCCGCGCCGGCCCGCGTCGGCCCGTGCTCCGGGCTCGAACAGGGGACGCCGCAGGCCCTCACCAGGCCCGTTTCCGGCCCTCACGACGCCCGGCCCCGTCCGGGACGCCCCGTGGCGGGCACCCCCCGGCGTGGCGGCACGACCGGACGTATCACCAGATAGCCCCACAAGGTGATGCGAGTCACGCAATAACCCCTAGGGGGTAGGGGTTGCAGCCAGCGAGAGGCTGTGGCAACATGAGGGCACGAGATACCCCCCAGGGGTACCGAGGAAAACAGCGACACACGACCGAGGAGTCAGGGACATGAGCACCGCCACCTACACCGTCACCGGAATGACCTGCGGCCACTGCGTCGGCTCGGTCAAGCAGGAGGTCGGCTCGATCAGCGGCGTCACCGACGTCCAGGTGGAGCTGGCCAGCGGCAAGGTGACCGTCACCAGCGAGACCCCGCTGGACGACGCCGCCTTCCGCTCCGCCATCGACGAGGCCGGATACGAGGTCGCCTGACCTTGTCGGGTGGCGCCGCGGCGGACCGCCTGAGAGCGGAACGCCGCGGCGCCCGAAGCCGCCGGGAACGGGCCGGAAGGACGGATGGCGATGAGGACGACGACAAGAGTTGGCGCGTACGTGCTGGGCCTGGCGGCCGTCTTCGGCGGCGCGCTGGGGGTCGGCACGGCGACCGGGTCGGTGGGTGCGAAAGCGGAGACGCACCAGATGGCCGGCGAACACAAGGGTGAGAACGGAGAAGGCGACATGGGCGGCGAGCACGGCGGGGCGCACGGCGGGCACGGCGGCGGCAGCGCGACCGGTACCCCCGGGGGGCTCCAGGTCTCCACGGAGGGCTACACGCTGGCCCTGCAGAACCCCACGGTCGCCACCGGCGCCAAGACCGACTTCAAGTTCAGCATCACGGGTCCGGACGGACAGCCGGTCACCCGCTACAACCCGCTGCACGGCAAGGACCTGCACTTCATTCTGGCCCGCCGCGACCTGTCGGGCTTCCAGCACCTGCACCCGACCCCGGTCGGCGGCGGCGTCTGGTCCGTCCCGCTGACGCTGACGGACGCCGGGGCCTACCGGGTGTTCACCGACGTCAAGCCGGTGGGCGCCGAGAACCAGCTCACCCTCGGCGCGGACATCTTCGCCCCGGGCGACTTCCAGCCCAAGGACGTCCCGCAGCCGGAGCAGGTCGCGAAGGTCGACGGCTACGAGGTCACGCTGAAGGGCGACCTGACGCCCGGCAAGCCGAGCCCGCTGACCCTGAGCGTCAGCAAGGACGGCCAGCCGGTCACGAACCTGGACCCGTACCTGGAGGCCTACGGCCACCTGGTCGCGCTCCGCGCCGGTGACCTCGCCTACCTGCACGTCCACCCGGAGGGCGAGCCCGGCGACGGCAAGACCAAGCCCGGCCCCGACATCACCTTCGACGCGGACGTTCCGAGCGCGGGCACCTACCGCCTGTACCTGGACTTCAGCCACGGCGGGAAGGTCCGCACGGCCGAGTTCACCGCCGTCGCCAAGTAACACCCCCGCACACACAGACTTCCCCCTAAGACGCGTAGCAGCGGAAGCGCAGACGCGCCGGAACGCGAAAGGAGCAGCGATGGCCGCGCAAGCCCCTCCCACAGGCCACATCGAGCTGGCGATCGGCGGGATGACCTGCGCTTCCTGCGCCGCCCGCATCGAGAAGAAGCTCAACCGGATGGACGGCGTCACCGCCACGGTGAACTACGCGACCGAGAAGGCGTCGGTCCAGTTCCCCGAGGGGGTGACCGCCGATGACCTGATCGCCACCGTCGTGAAGACCGGCTACACCGCCGAGCTTCCCAAGCCGCCGAAGAGCGCCGGGTCGGACGAGCCGGCGGAGCCCGCGGACGAGCTGAAGCCGCTGCGGCAGCGGCTGATCACGGCCCTGGTCCTGTCGGTCCCGGTGATCGCGTTCGCGATGGTCCCGGCCCTGCAGTTCAAGAACTGGCAGTGGATGTCGCTGGTGCTGGCCGCGCCCGTCGTGGTCTACGCCGGATGGCCGTTCCACCGGGCCGCCTGGACGAACCTGCGGCACGGCGCCGCGACGATGGACACGCTGGTCAGCCTGGGCACGCTCGCCGCGTTCGGCTGGTCGCTGTGGGCGCTGTTCCTCGGGAACGCGGGCACGCCGGGCATGAAGCACGGCTTCGAGTTCTCGATGACCCGCTCGGACGGCTCGTCCAACATCTACCTGGAGGCGGCGTCCGGCGTCATCGCCTTCATCCTGGCCGGGCGGTACTTCGAGGCGCGCTCCAAGCGGCGCGCCGGCGCGGCCCTGCGCACCCTGCTGGAGCTGGGCGCCAAGGACGTCGCGGTGATCCGCGGCGGCGCCGAGCAGCGCATCCCGATCGACCAGCTCAACGTCGGCGACGTGTTCGTCGTCCGGCCCGGCGAGAAGATCGCCACCGACGGTGTCGTCGAGGAGGGCACGTCCGCCGTGGACGCCTCCCTGCTCACCGGCGAGTCGGTGCCGGTGGAGGTCTCGCCCGGCGACGCGGTGGTCGGCGCGACGGTGAACGCGGGCGGACGGCTGCTCGTCCGCGCCAGCCGGGTCGGCTCCGACACCCAGCTCGCGCAGATGGCGAAGCTGGTCGAGGACGCGCAGACCGGCAAGGCCCAGGTGCAGCGCCTCGCGGACCGGATCTCCGGGGTGTTCGTGCCGATCGTGATCGCGCTCGCCGTCGCGACGCTCGGCTTCTGGCTCGGCACCGGCGACGGCGTGGCCGCCGCCTTCACCGCCGCGGTGGCCGTCCTGATCATCGCCTGCCCGTGCGCGCTGGGCCTGGCCACGCCGACCGCGCTGCTGGTCGGGACGGGCCGGGGCGCCCAGATGGGCATCCTGATCAAGGGCCCGGAGGTGCTGGAGTCGACCCGCAAGGTGGACACCGTCGTGCTGGACAAGACCGGCACCGTGACCAGCGGCCGGATGGCGCTCGTCAAGGTCGTCGTCGACCCCGCCGCCGAGACCGGCGAGGACGAGGTGCTGCGGCTGGCCGGGGCGCTGGAGGACGCGTCGGAGCACCCGATCGCCCAGGCGATCGCCAAGGGCGCGACGGAGCGGGTGGGCGAGCTGCCCAAGGTGGACGACTTCGGCAACATCGAGGGCCTCGGCGTCCAGGGCGTGGTGGACGGGCACGGCGTGCTCGTCGGCCGGCCGAAGCTGCTCGCCGAGTGGGAGCAGCACCTGACCCCGGAGCTGGAGCGGGCGATGGCCGACGCGGCGGCGCGCGGCGAGACCGCGGTGGCGGTCGGCTGGGACGGCCGGGCCCGCGC